>NZ_JBJGYN010000051.1:0-31564 GCF_054050015.1 Geodermatophilus sp. SYSU D01176
GGTGGTGGCGGGCCGGCGCCCACCACCACGACGACGGAGCCGGTCAGTGCATGCCGCTGAGGTCGCGGGCCCTGGTCTCCGGGAGCGACGCGATCGCGACCGCGGAGAGCAGCAGCATCACGATGACGTAGCCAGTGAACCAGGACGCTCCGAGGGTCTCGCCGAACCACGTCTGCAGGAGGGGGCCGTCCCGCCGAACGCCGCGACGGCGATCGAGTACGGCACGCCGACGCCGACGGTGCGGATCCGGGTGGGGAACAGCTCGGCGTAGACGGCCGGCACGATGGCCGCGGGTCCGGCGATCAGGACCAGCGCCAGCGACATGGCGATCCCCAGACGCACGGCACTGGTGCCGACCAGGGCGTTGAGCGGGAACGCGGACACGGCCAGGCCGAGGACGCAGCCGAGCAGGACCGGCTTGCGGCCGATGCGGTCGGAGACCGCGCCCCACACCGGCAGGGCCGCGATGAAGACGAGGCTGGCGACGACGCCCGCCCACAGGGCGCTGCCGGGGTCGATGCCGCGGGAGCTGATGGCGTACTGCGGGGCGGAGATGGCCCACGCGTAGTAGACGATGGTGACGCCGACGGTCATCCCGATGACCTGCAGCGCCTGCGTGCGGTGGCGCAGGATGGCCGTCCACATGGACTCCGCGGGCGCGGCCGGCTGGTGCCCGACCTCGCGCTCGAAGGTCTCCGTCTCGTCGAGGCGTCGCCGCATGACCAGGGCGTACAGCCCGAAGAAGCCGCCGAGGACGAACGGGATGCGCCAGCCCCAGGCCGTCATCTGCTGGTCGTCGAGCACGACGGTGAGGACGGCGGCCATCCCGGTGCCCACGATGACGCCCATGGTGCCGGAGACGTAGATGAGGCTGGCCCAGAGTCCCCGCTCCTGGCGGGGCGCGACCTCGGACAGGTAGGTCTGGGCGGAGGGCAGCTCACCGCCGTGGGCGAGCCCCTGCACCAGTCGGGCGGTCAGCAGGATCAGCGAGGCGCCGATGCCGATGGACTCGTAGGTGGGGGACAGGCCGATGGCGAAGCTGCCGCCGGCGGCCAGCGCGACGGAGAGGGTCATCGCCGCCCGCCGGCCCCGCCGGTCGGAGATCCAGCCGAACAGGAAGCCGCCGAAGGGTCGCGCGACGAAGCCGACGGCGAACACCGCGAGGGTGGCCAGCAGCGCCGAGACCCGGTTCTCGCCGCTGAAGAACTGGGCGGCGAAGAACGTGGCGAAGATGGCGTAGATGTTCCAGTCGAACCACTCGAGCGCGTTGCCCACGCCCGTTCCGACGATGGTCTTCGTGCGCTTCGGCTCGACCGGTGGGGCGAGGGTGGTCACGGCTGGCTCCTCTGCGGGGCGGGGATGGGGGGCAGCGCGGTGCGGCGGAGGGCGAACTCGGCGTAGGCCAGGGCGCCGTCGGCGAGGACGGCGTCGTCGAAGCGGGCCTGCGGCGAGTGGTTGAACGGGGCGGTCTCCGGGTCCAGCCCGGTGGGTGCCGCACCCAGCCCGACGAAGCTGCCGGGGACCAGGTCCAGCACGCGGGAGAAGTCCTCGGAGCCGGACAGCGGGGAGGCCAGGGGGGCGTGCCGGTCCGGCCCGAACACCTCCGCCAGCGCGCCGGCGGCGAAGGCGGTCTCGTCCGGATCGGTGACCGTCACGGGGTACTCGGCCCGGTAGTCGACGTCGACCTCGACGCCGTGGGCGGCGGCGATGCCCTGCAGCAGTCGGGGCACGGCGGTGGTCATGGTCTCCCGCGCGGCGGGGGAGAAGGTGCGCACCGTGGCCTCGAAGGTGGCCGTCTCCGGGATGACGTTGCGCCGCGTCCCGGCGTGCAGCGCACCGACGGTCACCACGACCGGGTCGAAGACGTCGAACTGGCGGGTCACCATCGTCTGCAGGCCGGTGACCATCTCCGCGACGGCGGTCACCGGGTCCTTCGCCCGGTGGGGCGTCGAGCCGTGCCCACCCGCGCCGCGCACCGTGACGAACAGTCCGTCCGACGCCGACAGGATCGGGCCGGGCCGGGTGACGAAGCGCCCCTGCGGGACCAGGGCGGAGAACACGTGCAGGGCGAAGGCCGCGTCGACCGGCCGGCCGGCGGCTCCCAGCAGGCCCTCCTCGAGCATCACCCCGGCGCCGTCGCAGCCCTCCTCGCCCGGCTGGAACACCAGGACGACGTCCCCGGCCAGCCGCTCGCGGTGGCGGGCGAGCAGGTGTGCCGCACCCACCAGCATGGTCGTGTGCAGGTCGTGGCCGCAGGCGTGCATGGCACCGGGGACGCGTGAGGCGAAGCCCAGGCCGCTGTCCTCCTGCACCGGCAGGGCGTCCATGTCGGCGCGCAGCAGGACGACCGGACCCCGGGAGGCACCGGCGCCGCCGCCTCGGAGGACGGCGGTGACGGAGGTCGTCCGGGTCCCCGTGTCGATGTCGAGCGGCAGGCCGGCCAGGGCGTCGAGGACGCGTCGCTGGGTGCGGGGCAGCACGAGCCCGATCTCGGGGTCGGCGTGGAGGGCGTGCCGGAGCTCCACCAGGTCCCCGGCGAGGGCGTCGGCGTCGTGCCGCAGCGTCGGTGCGGTCGCTGTGATGTGGGCCATGGTGCAGTTACTGTGGTGTGGCGCACGGGCACGTCGCGCCGGAGCGACGATTCGTGCACGGGGACCGCACGAGGAGAGGAAGACGTGCACCGACCCCTGGAGGATCCGGATCTGGCGCTCATCCATGCGCTGCAGGTCGCCCCGCGGGTCAGCTGGGCCCAGGCCGGTCAGGTCCTCGGCGCGTCACCGGCGGCGCTCGCCGAGCGCTGGACGCGGCTCCGGAGCAGCGGCCTGGCCTGGGTCACCGCCCACGTCAACGCCTCCAGGCCGGACCTGATCGTGGCGTTCGTCGAGGTGGACTGCCTCCCCGAGGCCCGTCCGGACGTGGTCCGCCACCTCTGTCGGGACCCGCGTGCGGTCACCGTGGAGGAGGCGGCGCGGGGACGTGACCTCCAGGTCACCGTGATGGTCGGTGGCCTCCGGGCGTTGACGCGGTTCGTCCTCGAGGACCTGCCCCGGGTGCCCGGCGTCCGGCAGACCCGGTCCCGGCTGGCCACCGGCCTGCACTTCGAGGCCAGCCGCTGGCGGCTGGACGTCCTCGAGCCGGCGCAGGTCAGGTCGCTGTCCGCGATCGCCGGCCAGCACCGGGGGGAGCCCGGGGGGACGCCGCCACGGGCTCCCGGGCCGCTCATGGAGGCGCTCGCCGAGGACGGGCGGCTGGCGGCCGCCGACCTGGCCCGCCGGACCGGCCGCAACGCCGCGACGGTGCGGCGCCAGCTGCCCCGCCTCCTCGCCGCGGGGCTGCTCACCCTCCGCTGCGAGGTGTCCCAGTTCGATGCCGGCTACCCCGTCTCGTGCAACTGGCTGGCGCGGGTGCCGGTGGCGGAGCACGCCCGGACGGTGCAGGCCCTGGCCACCCTGCCGGAGCTGCGCCTGTGCGTGTCCACCACCGGCGAGACCAACATCATGCTGACTGCCTGGACCCGGTCGCTGGCCCATCTGCTCGCCCTGGAGCGGCTCCTCGGCGAGCGGCTGCCCTGGCTGACCATCGCGGACAGCTCCGTCACGTTGCGGGTGGCCAAGCGGATGGGGTGGCTGCTCGACGACGAGGGTCGGTGCACGGGCGAGGTCGTGGTCAACCGCCTCGAGGCCTGAGCCCGCTCCCTGCCCTCGGGCACCCCTGGGCTGCGCCCGGACCGGCTCGCCCGGTCATCGGTTGGGTGCTGCCCGGCCCGGGGCGGCAGGCGCCTCGGGGTCCCCGCCGCCGGCGGGAGCCCCGGCTTCGTGTGCGGGCCGGGTGCCGGAGAGGTGGCGGGCGGTGTTGACCAGGCCGACGTGGCTGAAGGCCTGCGGCGTGTTGCCGACCTGCCGGCCGGTGGCGACGTCGTACTCCTCGCTCAGCAGGCCGAGGTCGTTGCGCCGGTCCAGCAACCGGGTGAAGAGGGCCTCGGCCTCGGCCCACCGGCCGATGCCGGTCAGTGCGTCGGCCAGCCAGAAACTGCAGGCGAGGAAGGCCCCCTCGTCACCGGGGAGGCCGTCGACCCGGCTGTCGGCGTCGGTCCGGTAGCGCAGCAGGAAGCCGTCCTGGTCCAGCTCGCGCTGGACGGCGGTCACGGTGCCCACCACCCGGGAGTCGTCCCAGGGCAGGAAGCCGACGCGCGGGATGAGCAGCAGGGCCGCATCCAGTCCCTGGGAGCCGTAGAACTGGGTGAACGTGCCGCGGTCGGCGTCGTAGCCGTGGCGGCACACGTCGTCGTGGATCTCCTGGCGCAGCCGCCGCCAGCGCTCGACCGGCCCGTCCAACCCGAACTCCTCCACCGCGGAGACGGCGCGGTCGACCCCGGCCCAGGCCATGATCTTGGAGTGGACGAAGTGCCGCCGCGGGCCGCGGACCTCCCAGAGGCTGTTGTCGGGCTCGTCCCAGGCGCCCTCGAGGAAGTCCAGCAGCGCGTGCTGCAGGTCCCAACCGTCGGCGGTGCCGGCCAGGCCGGACCGCCGGGCCAGGTGCAGCCCGTCGAGCACCTCGCCCCAGACGTCGAGCTGGAACTGGCCGGCGGCGGCGTTGCCGACCCGCACCGGTGCCGCGCCCTCGTAGCCGGGCAGCCACGGGATCTCGACCTCCGGGATCCGCCGGGACCCGTCGAGGGCGTACATGATCCGCAGCTCGGACGGGTCGCCGGCGGCCGCGCGGAGCAACCAGTCGCGCCATGCCTGCGCTTCCGCGAGGTAGCCGGTGCCGAGCAGGGCCTGGAGCGTGAAGGTGGCGTCCCGCAGCCAGCAGAACCGGTAGTCCCAGTTGCGCGAGCCCCCGAGCTGCTCGGGCAGCGAGGTCGTGGCGGCGGCGAGGATCCCGCCCGTGGGGGCGTAGGTCAGCGCCTTGAGGGTGAGCAGCGAACGGCGGACGGCGCCGGCCCAGCCGCCGGTGTACCGGCACCGGCCGATCCAGTCCGCCCAGAAGTCGTCTGTCTCGGCGAGCGCCCGGTGCGGGTCGGCCGCGCGCGGCCGGGGCAGGTGCGAGGCCGCGTGGGTGAGCACGAACGTCACCGACTGGCCGGCGGAGACCTCGAGGTCGGCCTGCACCAGGCCGTCGTGCTGCTCGACCGGGACGTCGCTGCGCAGCCAGACCGCGTCCGGCCCGGCCACCCCGGCCAGCTCGCCGTCCACCGTGCGGGTCCAGGGCGGCACGTGGCCGTAGTCGAAGCGCAGCGCCAGCTCGGTGTGCACCGGCACCCGGCCGGACACGCCTTCGACGATCCGCACCACATCGGGCGCCTGTCCCCGGGGTGGCATGAAGTCGACCACGCGCACGGTGCCGTCGGACGTCTCCCACTCGGTCTCCAGCACCAGGGAGTCGCCGCGGTAGCGGCGGCGGGTGCAGGCGCCGGCACCCCGTGGGGCGACCAGCCAGCGGCCGGCCCACTCGTCCCCGAGCAGGGCGGCGAAGCAGGCCGGTGAGTCGAACCGCGGCAGGCACAACCAGTCGATCGACCCGGTGCGGTCGACCAGCCCCGCGGTCTGCAGATCGCCGATGAGCCCGTAGTCCTCGATCCGCCCGGGCACGCGGGCCTCCTCCCGATGTCGTCGTCGGTCAGCCGTGCAGGGTGATGACGGTCTTCACGCCGTCGGGGTCCGGGCGCAGGGCGTCGGTCGCCGAGTCCAGCGGCACCCGTCGGGTGAGCAACCGATCCAGCCAGCCAGGGTCGGCCCGGGCCAGCGCGTCGGCGGCGGTCCGGTAGTGGTCGAGGTTGGCGTTGACCGAGCCGAACACCGCGTCGTTCTCCAGCACCAGGGAGCGGTTCAGCCCGCCGGCGTCCCAGTCGATCCGCCGTCCCCGAGGGGAGACACCGGTCAGGCAGGTCAGCCCGTAGGGGCTCGTTGCACCCATGGCCGCCATCACCAGCGGCGGCGCTCCGGTGGCCTCCACGACGACGTCCGGCCGGCCGGCGGCGACGGCGTCGGCGAAGCCGCTGCAGTGGTAGCCCGCGCCCAGGTCGCGCACCAGGCGGGGCTTGACCCCGTCGGTCACCCGGTCGAGCACGTGCACCTCCAGACCGCGCTGGACGCCGAGCAGAGCGGCCAGCAGGCCGATCGGCCCGGCTCCGGTCACCAGCACGGTGCGCGGCTCGAACCACGACCGCCCGCCGATCAGCTCGATCTGCTGCCAGGCCTTGGCGACCACGCTGGTGGGCTCGAGCAGCACGCCGACGCCCGCCAGCGCCGGGTCGAGCCGGACGGCGTAGTCGGCCTCGACGCACCAGCGCTCCCCGGCGTAGCCGGGCAGCTCCTTGATGCCGCGCTCGGTGTAGCGCCCGTTGCGGCACATGTCGAAGGCGCCGTGCGCGCACGCTCCGCAGGGGACCGGGTCGGGGCGGCGGACCACCCCGACGACCAGGTCGCCGGGCGCGAACCCGCTGGCCTGCGGAGCCTCCCGGACCCGGCCCAGTGACTCGTGCCCGATGACCAAGCGCTCCTGCCCGGGTGGAGCCCAGCCGTACTCACCGGCCGCGATCTCGCGGTCGGTGCCGCAGACACCGACCACCAGGCCGTCCACCAGGAGGTCGCCCGGCCCGGGGACGGGGTCGGGCACGTCGCGCACGGCGGCCGAGTCCGGTGCCCCGGGGATGACGGTGAGAGCTCTCATGGGGACTCCGGTCGCGTGGTGTCGGGCGGGACGCAGGCCGCCGTGGGCTCCCGGCCGTGGTGGCCGGGGAAGGGGCTCAGTCGAGGGCCGGGCCACCGCCCATGGCACGGCGGTCGGGATCGATCCCGAGGTCCCGGAGGATCTCGGCGTCCCGAACGGTGTCGACCTCCACGTCCAGCACCTGCTCGGCCCTGCGTGCTTCTTCCGTCCGGCCCTCGGCGCGGAGGGTCTGGACGACGGTGCTCCTGTCGATCAGCACCGCCCGTGCAGCCCCTCGTGCCGGTCCTGCGCGAGGACTCCCGTGGGACCGGGCCCCGAGCGCACCTCTGACCGGGGCGGGCGATGGCTCACGCGGTCGGCGTGCTGTCGACGTCGGCCCACTCGTCCGCCTCCGGTCTTCTGCCTGGGGGCCGGTCCGGAGCGGGGCCGGACCGGCCCCCTCAGCATGGTCCGCGCGTCGCAGCGGGGCCTCCTCCCTCGGCGTCCGCAACGGGATCGTCACGTGGTCCCCTGGTCCTGTGACCGTCGGGTGACGGCGGCGACCCGCACTCAGCCGTGCGTCGCCGTGGGTCCGGCGTGGCCGACGTCCGCCGACGGGCCGGTCCGGTGTGAGCGTGCCGGGCGACGCGGCCGGCGAGGGCCGGGCGCACCAGGGCCTGCGGTGGATCGACGAGCCCCGTGACCCTCAGGAATGCGCGCCCGACGTCGACGTCGTCGGCGGCCTGGACCAGGGCCACGTGGCGGTTCGTCATCCGCATGCGGGCGGTGCGCCGGCCGGGACCTCCGGGAACGCCAGGTCGGCGCACCTTGTGAGATCCCAGGCGGTGTCGACGATCCTGCCGACGTCCCGGCAGAACGGCGCTCACGGTGGTCACGCCTCGCGCTGGAGGGCACGGCAGAGGACGAGCGTCTGCAGTGCGGCCACCGTCATGCCCTGGCCGTAGACGGGGTCGGAGGTCGCGACCGCGTTCCCCATGACGAGCAGTCCGTCCGGGAAGGTGGGCAGCTGCTCGTACCGGCGCCGCACGCGCACCGGGTAGCGGAACGCGACCGGGGCGTCGAGGCGCTCGGCGCCGTGAACGGCCTGGTGGATGTCCGGGAGGGACAGGCCGGCAGCGAAGTCGGTGGAGCCCGAGGGGTCGATCGGCGGTGGTCGCCGGCGAGCCCGAAGAGGGTGAGGTGTCCACGACCCGTTGGGCGGCCAGTGTCCCCTCTCGGCCGCCGCCCCGCGGCCGGATGACCCGGACCCCATGGACGCGATGCCCATCCGGGGTGGCGGCGAGGCCGGTCGCGACGCACCCGTCGAGGAGCGTGACTGCGGGCAGGCGGCGGACCCGGTCGCGGAGGCAGGCCTCCAGGCCAGGCCGGCTGGCCCCCACCACCGTCAACCCGGAAGTCCCCCGCCGGAAGCGGTGGCCGCCGACGTGCAGGCGGGTGTCGCCCAGCACGTCGCCGGTCCGCACCCCGCGGCGGGTCAATTCCTCGATCAGGCCCGGGCACAGCTCATCGAGCACCTACACGCCGCGACCCAGCAGCCCATGGACGTGCCGCCCCTGCGGCACGCCGCGGCGGTGCGCCGCGCCCTCGGGCAGCTCGTCCCGCTGGACGACCACGACCTCGGGGTGGGTGTCGGCGAGGACACGAGCAGCCAGCAGGCCGGCCGTGCTGCCGCCGAGCACGACGGCGCGCTCTCGTGGATCCCTCGTCGTCGGCACCTCCTCGGTCGCGGCGGCACGTCTGCACGGTCCTCCGGCCGCCCCGAGGTCACCCGCGGTCGGAGGAGGCCCGCCCGAGCCGGCGCCCGACCGCGCCGGGTGCCGGGACGTGCAGGACGACGAGTTCGCCGCCGTCCTCGGTCACGGCCTGCCGCAGGACCTCCAGGTCCTGCAGACCGGCATCGTCGGCGGCGCGGACCCCCTCCAGGTCGAGCGTGATCCGCCCGCGGTGACCTCGTCGCAGCAGGAGGACGGTGCCGCGCACCAGGTCGGCGCCCTGCACCGTGAGGACCCCGCCGGCACGGATGGTCCGGCGTTGCCGGTCGACGACCTGCGAGAAGTCGGCCCGACCCCCTCCGGCACCCCACGCCACGGCGTCCATCCGGTCCTCCCGGCGTCCTGCCGTGGACCCGGTGATCCGCTGCGGGGAACCTGACGTGGCGGTCATCAGCCGTCGACCGGCTCGATGCGGATCACCCGCCAGAGACCCGTACGGAACAGCAGGGACTCGACCCGACGGTCGGCTCCCCGCAGGACGACCGCGCCGCCCCGGGCGCGGCACGTGCGGTGCGCCGACAGGAGGCTGGCCACGGCGGAGCTGGACAGGTGGTGCACCGCCGTCAGGTCGACCACGAGCAGGCGGGCTCCGGCCAGCAGGGCGTCGTGCAGGAGCCAGCGGACGTCGGCCAGGCCGTCCGCGAGCAGCGCGTCGTCGAGCCGGACCGTCACCACGTCCTCCCCCGATGATGTGTGCCGGGTCCTGGTCGCGATGGCGTGCGTCATCGGGCCTCCTCGTGCCGGTCGCTCGACGTGCGGTCCCCAGCAGGCTGGTCCACGGACGTTGCGGTCCGGCCGCCCACTGCTTTGCGATCCCGTGACGACCCGGTGCGCGCGAGGTCGTCGACCCGGGACGGTGGGAGCATGGCCGCCGTGCCGGCCCCCCGTCTGCTGCTCGTCGAGGACGACGACCCGATCCGCACCGCGCTGCGGTGGGCGCTGGAGGACGAGGGCTACGACGTGGCCGAGGCGGTGAGCGGCGAGGAGGCCGTGCGCCAGGTGTCGGCCGAGACGCCCGACCTGATGGTCGTCGACCTCATGCTCGGGTCGATGGACGGCTTCGCCGTGATCCGGGAGGTCCGCCGCGACCACGACCTGCCGGTCATCGTGGTCAGCGCCCGGGCCGACACCCACGACATCGTGGCCGCGCTGGAGGCCGGCGCCGACGACTACGTCACCAAGCCGTTCCAGGTCAAGGAGATCACCGCCCGGCTGCGGGCGCTGCGCCGGCGCGCGGGATCGGGCACCGGAGGTCCGGGGACCCCCGACGCCGGGCCGGCCGAGGTGGTGCTCGACCGGCACCCGGACGCGCCGCTGGTGCTCAGGGAGATGCGCGGCACCGTCCACCGCGGCGAGCAGCAGGTCCCGCTCACGCTCACCGAGTTCCGGCTGCTGTGCGAGCTGGCCACCGAGCCCGGCCGGGTCTTCAGCCGGCAGGCGCTGCTCGAGCGGGTCTGGGAGCACGGCTTCTTCGGCGACGAGCGCATCGTCGACGTCCACATCCGGCGGCTGCGCACCAAGGTCGAGCTCGACCCGAGCGCTCCGCGGGTCGTGGTCACCGTGCGGGGACTGGGTTACCGGCTGGACCCGCAGTGAGGCGTGCCCTCGGGGCGCGAGGGCTGCGGGCGCGGATCGTCGTCGGCTTCGCCGCGGGCACCCTCCTCGTCTCCGCCGTCCTGGTGGTCACCACGTGGCTGCTGGCCCGCGGCTACCTGCTCGACCAGCGGGAACGGTCGCTGACCCGGCAGGCGTTCGCCGATGCCGCCCTGCTGAGCAGCCGCCTCGAGACCGCGGGGACCGAGGTCGGCGACCTGCTGGGGGAGATGCTGCCCTCCGGCGGTTCCGAGGTCGTGGTCCGCAGCGGGAGCTCCTGGTACTCGTCGAGCCTGGACGTCGGCGCCGGTGACGTCCCCGCGGACCTGCGGCGGCTCGTGGAGTCGGGGGAAGCCGGGACCGTCCGCGTCGACACACCCTCCGGCCCCGCGCTGCTGGTCGGCATCCCGGTACCCGCCGCGGGCGTGCAGTTCTACGAGCTCTCCCCGCTGACCGAGCTGCAGATGGTGCTGCGCACGCTGGCCGTCGTCCTCGGCGCCGGGGCGCTGGCCGCCACCCTCGCGGGCGGCGCGTTCGGAGCGTGGGCCAGCCGGCGCGCCGTCTCGCCGCTGGAGCAGGTGGCCGGTGCGGCGACCCGGATCGCCGGTGGGGAGCTCACCACCCGCCTGCCCGCCACCGACGACCCCGACCTGGTCGCGATCGTGGGGGCCTTCAACAGCATGGTGGATGCGCTGGCCGCGCGGATCGAGCGCGACGCCCGGTTCGTCGGCGACGTCAGCCACGAGCTCCGCAGCCCGCTCACCAGCGTGGTCACGAGCGTGGAGGTGCTGGCCGCACGCCGGGACGAGCTGTCTCCCCGGTCGCGGCAGGCGCTCACCCTGGTCGAGCGAGAACTGGGTCGCTTCCGGCGGATGCTCGACGACCTGCTGGAACTGGCCCGCATCGACGGCGCGCCGGCGCGGGAGATCGGCCGGGCCGTGTCGCTGACCGCCCTCGTGCGGGAGGTCCTGACGAGCAGCGGACGTCCCGCCGAGCTGCTCACCGCCGATCCCGAACAGGAGACCACCGTGCTGGGGGACAAGACCGCGCTGGAGCGGGCCGTCGGCAACCTGCTGGAGAACGCCGATCGGCACGCCGGCGGTCCGCGCAGCGTGTCGGTGCGCCGGCGGGACGACGCGGTGGTCGTGAGCGTCGACGACGACGGACCCGGCGTGCCGCACGAGGACCGCGAACGGGTCTTCGAGCGCTTCGCCCGGGGTCCCCGCGCCGCCCGCCGCTCGCTGCCCGGCGTCGGACTCGGACTCGCCATCGTCGCCGAGACCGCCGCCCAGCACGGGGGAGCGGCATGGGTCGCCGACGCCCCGTCCGGCGGTGCCCGCTTCACCCTCTCCCTGCCGTGGGCGGAGCAGTGAGACGGACCCGGGTGTCCGCCGCGGCGGTGCTGCTGGCGGGCCTCGCCGGCTGCGGGGTGCCCACGGGTGCGCCGGCCGAGGCCATCCCGGACTCCCAGGTACCTCCGGGGTTGACCTCACCGGCGGCCACCTCTGCCCCGGCGTCCACCCCGGAGCCGGTCCCCGATCCGGCGCGGATCCACCTGGTGCGGGGCGACGACGCACTGGTGCCCCGCGCCCGCGAGGTCACCGGCTCCTCGCGGGAGGAGCGGCTGGAGTACCTGCTCGACCACCTCGCGGACGGCCCCACACCCGTCGAACTCGGCGAGCAGCTGTCGACGGCGCTGCCGCCGGACGTGGAGCTGTCCGTCGCCGACGTCACCGCAGGGACGGCGACCATCGACATCAGCGGCGCCACGCAGGCACCGTCGGGGTGGGCCAGCCGCCTCGCCGTGGCGCAGCTCGTGCTGACCGCCGCGAGCGTTCCCGGGGTGGACGGCGTCCTGCTGACCCTCGACGGCCAACCGGTCGAGGCCCCGCTGCCGTCCGGTGCGCTGACCACCAGGGTGCTCACCGCTGCGGACTACGCCGCACTGCTCCCGACCGGGGCTGCTCCGCCGCCCTGACCTCCGGCGGCCGCACCGGGGCGTCCCGGTGCGACCGGTTGCGGCCTCCACGGTGGGAACCACGCGGCGAACGGGGGGTCAGCTGCGCCGATCCGTGCTCTCGGGGACCTCGACCTCGATCTCCTCCTTCCGCAGGTCCGCGCTGACCTGCTCCTCATCCGCGACGGTCTCCTTCTCCACGCGTACCCGCTCGACCGGCACGGTCTCCTTCGCCACGACGGGACGCTCGGCGTGGGCGGTGACCTCGAACTCCTCCTCGCCGAGGGCGGCAGCGGACCTGACCTCGTCCGGGTCGGCGTCGGTGATCGGCTCCCGCCGGATCCGGATCTCCTCACGGGAGATCGGCACCGTCTCGGTCACGTTGTCGGTGACGACGTACTTCCGCAGCCGGGCCCGGCCGACCTCCTCCGGCCGCGTGCCCGCGACCAGGCGCTCCTCGGACCGTGTCATGGCCTCGTCCGTGGTCGTCGGGTTCGTGGGCGCGACACCGGCACGGGGGGCGACGGCCATCCCGTAGTAGCGGTAGAGCTCCTGTTCCTCCTGGGGGGAGATCTGCCCGTCGGCGTCGATCCTCGGTGCGTCCCTCACCGCGCTCTTCTCCACCGACACGTGGACGCCGTCGTCGGCCAGGGCGGCGTCGCGGATCGGGACGAAGGTCTCCTTGGTGCCGAACAGGCCGGTGCGCACGGTCATCCACTCCGGCTGGGCGGTCTCGTCGTCGAGGTAGACCTCGGAGGCCGAGCCGATCTTCTGGCCGTTCGGGTCGTAGACGTCCCGGCCGATGACGTGGCTGATGCTGTCGGTGCCGATCATGTCCTTCTCCTCTTCGGTTCCTCGGAGTTCGCCTGCCCCTCCAGTCTCTGGAGCGCCCCGAGCGCCGTCGCGCCGTGGCCCAGGTCGTCACGGAGACGTCGCCCCCGCGTCATGAAGACGTCCGGCCGTGTGGCGTCCGCCTTGCGATCAGGTGTCAGGAGCGGGTCGTCGGCGCCGTCACCACGGAGCCCGGGCATGGACGGTGGGCGTCCCGGCACAGCCGGCGGCCGTTCGCCCAGCAGCCCCCAGAGGAGGACGCCATGCGTGAGTCTTCGCCCCGGTCCGTGTCGGCCATCGATGCCGATCTCCGTGCGCTCCAGGCCGTCAGGAGTGACGCGCTGGGCGAGCTCGCCGAGGTGAGGTGCCGGCAAAGTGAACTCGCCGACCTCGAAGCCGAGCTGGTCGTGGCCATCGAGCTGCGGTCCCGGCGCATCGACGAGGTGCTCGACGAACGGCTGCGAGCGGATCCCGCGGCCGCACGACCGCTCCATGCCCTCTCCGGTGCGGGGCGCTCCACCCTCGCCGGGGTCCGGTGAGGCCGGGGTCCGTCGTCAGCCGCTCCGGATCGGCGTGGCGGTGGGACCGCCGGCCATGCGGGGGTGTCGCACGAGCGTGACGACGCTGATCCGCTGGAGCCAGAGGTCCCGGGCCGCTCGTTACGCCGCCCGAGGATCTCCGTCACCCCTCGTCGCCGCCGCGCACCGCCGCCACCCGCCAGCAGCAGCCCGAACGGGGAACCGACGTCGAGCAGCGACGATGACGTGCCGGCCCAGGGACATCGCCATCCGCATCCGGGCGGCGACCAGGTCGGCCGTCAGCGGGAGGATCTGGTCACCCGCCATCGCCGGTGGTCACCCGGGCCGGCCGCTGCGGAGCACTGGGCGGGGCTCGTCGTCCTCACAGCAGCCGCTCACCGGCCAGCACGGCCGTGATGAGCGCCGCGGCCTCCTCGCCGGTCTCGCCGGGGACCACGTCCTCCGGTGGGTGGTAAGTGCGCTGGATCCCCGTGGAGACCTCGTTGTAGTAGACGGTCTGCGGCCGCGGGGCGGCCTGCTCCAGCGACTCGCGGATGACCGGTGCCTGCGGGAAGGCCTCCAGTACGGCCGGGTCGTCGTACACCGCGGCCGAGGAGGCCGGGTTGCCGTTGGTGATGAAGTAGTAGGCCTGGTTCTCGTCGGAGACGATGCACTCGGCCGCGGCGAAGGCCAGGTCGGGATGGCGGCTGAAGGCGCTCACGCCGAGGTTGATGCCCCCGTAGGGAGGGCGGGCCGGGTCGTCGGCGTTGACGCGCGGATAGAACGTCCAGCCGTAGTCGGCGGGCACGGAGGGGTCGAGCGTGCCGTTCTCCGCTGCGCTGAGGGCACGCGGCCAGACGAACGGCCAGTTCACCATGAAGCCACCGGTGGGCCCCTCGAAGGCGTTGGCGGAGGCGTCCTCGTTCTCCGTGGAGAAGGCCGGCCCCGCCACGCCCGAGGTGGCGACCATCCGCATGACCTCGGCCGCGCGGACGGCGGCGTCGGAGGTCAGACCCAGCTCGATCCACTCCGGGTCCTCGGCGTTCTCGGTGATGATCGAGCTCCCGGCCGACTCGATCAGGGCATTGAGCCAGACGGTGAGCGACTCGGCCCGCGCACCCTGGGCACCGATGTCGGTGTTCGTCCGCTGGGCGGCGTCGACGATCTGCGCCCAGGTGACCGGCTGGGACATGTCCAGGCCTGCCGCCTCGGCCACGGACTGGCGATACCAGAGCAGCTGGGTGTTGGCCCAGAAGGGGACGGCGACCAGCTCGCCGTCCCACGTCGACCCCTCGACGGCGCTCTGCACGACCCCTTCTGTCACGCGCTCCTCGACGTCCTCGGGGACGTCGGCGAGGAAGCCGGCCTCGGCGAACTCGGGGATGAAGGGTGGGTCGAGACTCATGAGGTCGATGGACTCGTCCTCCGCCGCGAGCCGGCGGATCAGCTGTTCGCGCTGGGCGTTGGCGTCGCGCGGGAGCCGTGCGGTCCGGATCTCGTAGGCCCCGTCGGCCGCCTCGGTGCACCGGCGGGCGATCTCGGCCTGACCGCCGGAGTCCGGGTTGGTGTACCAGGTCAGCGTGGCGACCTGACCGTCGGCACCGCTCCCGCAGGCGGCCAGCGTCGAGGCGGTGAGCAGCGCCGCGGCCACCGCTGTGGCACGACGCCCCCGTCTCCATCGGGCACCTGTGGTGCGGTGCGCGGTCAGTCGGCTGTCGGTGTGAGCCACAGAGATCGCCTCCGGTGGTCCGTGGATGGCGACCGATCCGGCGGGGGGACCGGATCGGCCGCCCTCGCTCGGTGGGCCGGACACCGGCTCCGCAATCGCCCCGGCGGCCGGCTGTCAGCCGAACGTCACATCGGAGGACCGGGGGCCGCAGAGATGTGACGGCCCCGTGAACGGGTCGGGTGAAGCTGGGCGGGACTCCCATGGCCTCTGGTCGTCGGCGCCCGCTCCGCCCGGGCGCCGACGACCGCGTGACAGCGACGTGTCGATCCCCTTGCACGTCACTGCTCTCCGGTGCCGGCAGCCGCGCCCCTGCCACACCATCGGGGTCACCGATCAGCGGTCACTCCCGGGTCCCGTGCCCGGTCGTCGGGTGGCCACCGAGGAAGGAGAAGCCATGTCCCGTTCCGACACTGCCGGCTGGCTGGTGCGGCTCAGCGAGACCGACCTCACCGTCGCCGATCCCGCGGCGGACGTCCGGGGACGGCGGGTCATCGACAACGGTGGTCAGGAGATGGGCACGGTCGACGACCTCCTGATCGACGACCGGGAGAACGAGGTGCGCTTCCTCCGCATCGGCTCCGGGGGATTCCTGGGCATGGGGAAGGAGCACTTCCTGGTCCCGGTCGAAGCGGTCGCGTCCGTCGGCCGCGACCAGGTGACCATCGACCGCGGACGTGCGCAGATGATCGACGTACCCGGCTACGACCCGGCGCTGTCGTACGACGACGCCTACTACTCGGACGTGTACGGCTGGTGGGGGTATGGCCCGTACTGGATCCCGTAGTCGGACCACCCGCCGTATCCCCACCGCCGTCCGGCGCGGGAGTCCACGCGCCGTCACTCCCGGACGGCCGTCCGAGGAGCCGAGCCCCGAGGTCGTGTCGTCAGCCCGAGCCGGTCGAGCTCCGCTCGCGCGAGGACGTCGTACCGCCCGGCCCTCAGGTCGCCGACCGGGTCGTCGGTCAGTGTGCTCAGGTGCCGGTACGGCAGCCGGTCCACCGCGCGGCGGGCCAGGTAGGCCGCGAGCACGCCGTCCGGTGGCCCGGACACCAACCGGCGCCGCAGGGCGCCCGTGTCCGCCCGGCGGGTCAGGCGGGCCGGGAGGTAGGACCACAGCACCGGGGTCAGCGGGAGCAGCGCGATCGCGACGCCGAGCAGCACCCCGAGCCGCTGCACCGTGACCCGGGACTCGGCCGCGTTGGCGGACACCCCTCGTGCCGCGGCCCGCACCTCGTCACCCAGCTCGCCGGTGTCCTCGCCGACGAGGGGGAGGTCGCGGAGCGACTGCAGCGCCTCGCCGGCCCGGTCGGCAGCGAGCGCGGAGGCCTCGGCCGAGTCGCTCACCGACGTCAGTTGCCGCACCTCGTGGCCGGCCGACACCCCGACGACCACCCACAGGACGCCGCAGAGGAGGACCAGCCCGTCAAGGAGCCGCAGGCCCCGCCGCCCGACGGCATCCACCACCGAGGTCACGGTGCTCCTCGCTCATGGTGGCCGGGGGGCCCGGGGGGCCCGCTCGTCGGGACGGGGGTCACCACGCGGGCACCGGTGCGTCCACCGTGCCCCGCATCCTCGAGGGCGCGTCCTCCCCAGGTCCACCGCGGGCGCTCACCGCCGGCACGGCGCGGGCGGCCAGGACGGACCCGCGGGTGTGGACCGTGCGGGTCGGCCGGTTCGTCATCGCACGTTCCCGGGTGTCGTCGTGCGGGCGGTCCTGGCGACCCAGCGGGCGATCTGCTCGGCGACGAACCCGCCGTGGGTGAGGGGCAGCATGTGTTCCGCGGCGGGGAGCCTGACCAGCTCCGCGTCGGGCAGCGCGGTCATCAGTGCCTGCGCCTCCTCGGCCGGGACCTCGGGGTCGGCGTCGCCGTGGAGGACCAGCGCGGGGACGTCGAGGGCCGGGGCGAGCTCGACGCCGTCGTGGCTCAGGCTGGCGAAGGTGGTCGCGGCCAGCGCACGGGGCCGGCTGGAGAGCAAGCTCTCCCGCACCTGGGCGACCAGCTCTCCGGGCTCCCCCGGGGGCGAAGGCGTACCGCCGGACCAGCCGGTCGGAGATGCCCTCCGCCGATCGGAGCCGGCGGCCCACGAGGGCTGTGGCCCTCAGCAGGCCCCACCACCCCCGGTGCAGTCCGGCGGCGACACGAGGGGGAGCCTCCGTGCCGGTAGTCCGGGGGCGGTGATCCCGGAACCGCCGGATCCCGCGAAGACCACCCCCGCCATCCGATCGGTGCCACCCAGTCGTGCCGTGGCCAGGACGATCCCCCCACCGAGGCTGTGCCCGACCAGCACCGCCCTCTCGTGCTCGCCGAGGCAGCCGGCGAGGACGGCCGTGAGGTCGTGGGCGTGGGCTTCGAGGGAGTAGTCCCCGGAGCAGGCGTCGCCGCTCTGCGCGTGCCCGCGGAGGTCGTAGGCGACGACGCGGTGCGAGCCGGCCAGTGTGCGGGGCACGTCGCCCCAGGACCCGGTGGACAGGCCGAGCCCGTGGACCAGCACCACGGTCGGGGCGCCGGCCGGGCCACGGAGGGTGAGGGCCAGTCGGGTGCCGTCGAAGGACTCCAGGTCGGTCACCGCGGTCCCCCCGCTCGGGCCGGAGGGGCGGCGTGGCCAGACCTCGCAGCGGGCGCCGGCATGACGGCTCCTCCTCTCGACCGGTCGGGCCCGATGGCGTCCGGGCCCCGTTCCGCCCTCCGTGCTGCCCCGGCCGGACCGCCGGACCCGTGATCGGCCGGGATGTCACGTGACCGTCAGGTCCGGTACCGGACCCC
Source organism: Geodermatophilus sp. SYSU D01176 (assembly GCF_054050015.1). Taxonomy (NCBI): domain Bacteria; kingdom Bacillati; phylum Actinomycetota; class Actinomycetes; order Geodermatophilales; family Geodermatophilaceae; genus Geodermatophilus; species Geodermatophilus sp. SYSU D01176. Next base: position 17,838 of record NZ_JBJGYN010000051.1, read on the forward strand.
TGGTGCGGCCGCCCGGTGTCCATGACGGTTCCGCGACGGCTGTCGGGGCCGGAGCTCCACGGTGGTTACGCCTCCGTGACGGTCCTCCGGACGGCGGGACGACCATCCCGGGAGGGGGCACAGCGGCGGTGTCACCGATCCGTTTCGCCGGTCCGGCGAGGGCCGGTGTGCCCGTACCCGTCGAGGGCTCGGCCCGGGTGGTCCGGCCGACCCGCACAGAGATCGCCGAGGAGTGGAGAGCATGGCCACGAGCATCGTGGACGACGTCCGGACGCCCGGACGGATCACCGACCTGGTCCGGTGGGGACCGGTGGTCGCCGGGGTGGTCATCGCACTGGGGTTCTTCGCCCTGATGAACGTCCTGTGGCTGGCGCTGGCCCACAGCGTCGACGGTGCCGACGGGACCGGCTGGGTCAGCGGCAACCTCGGCTGGTTCCTCGGGGTGACCGCGGCCGTGGCGTTGATGCTGGCCGGCTTCCTCGCCGGCTTCTTCTCCGGCCCCCGCGGTGCCGGAGTCGGGGCCACGAACGGCCTCACCGCCTGGGGTCTGCTCTTCGTCCTCTCCCTGACCGCGCTCGTCCCCGGTGCGCTGGACCTGACCGACCAGCTGGGCGCCGGCCTGCAGGACGGCCAGACGACCGTGGGCGGGCCCCTGGGGACCGCCGGGGGCGGGTTCACCGGGGAATCCGCGCTGTGGGTCAGCTTCTGGTCCCTGCTGGCCGGTGTGGTGCTGGCTGCGCTCGGGGGGGTTCTCGGCGGCAGGATGCGGCGCCCGGTCGTGGAGGCCGAGCGCACCAGCCGGAACTCCGAGCCGACCCCTGTCGCCCCCGGACCGGCGCCGGCCACAGGACTGACGGTGACTGACGACTACGTCGTCGACCGGGAGCCCATCGACCGGTCCGACGAGGTCACGGTGACCACGGAGGACGCCCCGCGCCGCCGTTGAGTCACCCGGGCCGTGCCCGGACGCGGCGCCGCCCCTCCACAGCACGGAGGCACCCGGCCTCAGCGGCCGGGTGCCTCCGTGCTGTGGGGAGCCGTGCGGACGCCGTGGTCGGGCAGCGGCCCGGCGCTCGCCCGCCCTGACGGGGGTGGATGTTGCACCGGCCTTGCGGATGGGTGTCAGAAGCCCGGCTTCCCGCGTCCGCGCCGCCGGGCCGGGCACGCAGGCGTCGTCCGACACAGCGGTGCTGCCCCGGGCAGCCCACCACGCAGCGGAGGAGCAGTGATGAACACGAGCGGGCGCCTGACCCCACTCGGCAGGAGGCGCGCAGGACGTACCGCCGCAGCCCTGGTGGCGGCGGCGATCGGCATGGGCGGCCTGGCCGCCTGCGGTGACTCGGCCGGCCCCGAGGCCGGTGCCGTCACGACGGAGGACCTCCAGGAGATCCAGGACGACCTGGGTGCGCTCGAGGAGCGGGTCGGCGCCTTGGAGGACGGCCTCCCGGACCCTGACGCGCCGGTGGACCCGGTGGTCGAGGACGAGGCCGGGGTCTTCGAGGACGCCGAGGCCCTGATCGGCCAGGAGGTCACGGTGAGCGCGGCGGTGTCCGAGGTGATCACCTCCACCGACGTGGGCAGTGCCTTCCGCATCGGCGACGGGACCGGGGAGCCGGTCGCGGTCGTCGAGGCCGGTCCGCCGGCGGAGCTGGAGGTCGACGACGTCGTCCGGGTCTCGGGCACCGTGGTGACGGTGCAGCGCGACACCTTCGAGGAGGACTTCGGCATCGCGGCCGACGAGCTGTTCGACGACGCGGATGCGTTCTTCGCCGACTTCGAGGGTGAGGTCGCCATCGCGGCCGACCGCATGGAGGTCCTGCAGGAACAGGCCGAGGGCTGACGGCGCGGTCCGCAGCGCCCCGCGCCGGACGCCGGGTGTTGCCCGGCGACCGGTCGCGGGGCGCTCCCGTGTCGACCCCCTGGGCCGCGTGCGTCGTCGCTCACGTCCCGGGACGACCGCCTCCGGCAACCGGCCCGGGAGTGGATGGAGGCCCACCGGCCGGCGCCCGGCCCGTGCCATCGGGGGACACGAGCGGCCCGGTGGGTGAGGCGGGGTGGCGCCGCACGTACTCGCCGACCCGGTAGGTGACCGCCATGAGCGGCACGGCCAGCAGAGCTCCGGCGAGCCCCCACAGCAGGATCCCGGCGGTGACCGCGACGAGGACGGCGGCCGGGTGCACCCGCACCGCGTGGCCGACGATGAGCGGCTGCAGGAGGTTGCCCTCGACCTGCTGCACCACCAGGACGACGACGAGCACGACCACCGCGTCGCCGAGCCCGTTGGTGACGAGGGTGACGAGCACCGCCACGACCCCGCTCACCGTGGCCCCGAACAGGGGGACGAACGCGCCGAGGAACGTGAGCAGGGTCAGGGACACCCACAGCGGCACGCCCAGGACGAACAGAGCCGCCCCGATGCCCACCGCGTCGATGAGTGCCACCACGACGACGCCCCGCACGTAGCGCGACAGCACGGTCCAGGCGCACCGGCCGGCCCCGTCGACCTGTGCCCGCCGTCGGTGGGGGACCCTCTCCAGCAGCCAGGCCCACATCCCGGCGCCGTCCTTGAGCAGGAAGAACAGCAGGAAGGTCACGAGGACCACCGCGGTCAGCAGGTGGAGGGCCATCCGCGCCGCTGCCGCGGGGTCGGGGGCCAGCTGGTAGATCCGGTCCACCACCGCGTTGCGGACGTCGGTGACCTGCTGCGGGTCCACGTGGAGCGGGCCTGCGATCAGCCACACCCGGATGCGGTCGATGCCGGCGGCCAGCGGCCGGGTGAGGTCCCGGAGCTTCGCGGCCGCACGGAACCCCAGCAGGAAGCCGATGCCGGTGAGGATCCCCACCAGGGACAGCACGGAGAGCAGGGCCGCGAGGCCGGGGCGCAGTCCGCGGCGGCACGACCACCGCGCCACGGGCTCCAGCAGGGCGGTGAGCAGCAGCGCCACGGCGATCGTCACGGTCAGCAGCGGCACCCGGAGCAGGAGCCAGAACACCAGCCAGCCGCTGGCGGCCAGGGACAGCACCGCGCCGCTCGTGGCCAGGACCCGGAGCGCCCAGGGCGGTGCGGCCACGCCCCGGATCGACCCGGCAGCCGGTGGCCGACGCCCGGGCAGGGCTGCCTCGGCGGTGTGACGGCTCATCATCTCCACCCCTGTCCGGTCAGGCGGGTGCCGACCGTCGACGGGGACGGACCCACCGGCGTCCGGGTCGACCCGGCGCCACGGGGGTCCGCCTGCTCTCGTGCCAGTCGGTTCCCCGCGCGACCCGGGCGCCACCGCTCCCAGGGGCAGCCGTCAGTGCATCGTCATCTCCCGGCGTGGGTCGTGACGTGCGCATGACGCCAGGTCACCAGCCGGGGCGCCGCCCGATCAGACCTGCACCACCCCAGCCCCGCAGTGGTCGTCCCACCACGTCGGCAGCCGTCTCCAGGACCCGGTGCGTCACCGGTCGGCTCCGCCACCCGGCGCTCGTCACCCGGGCGCTGACCGGCAGGTCGTCGTCGAACTGGTCGTCCAGCAGCCCAGTCACCGAACGGTCGTCCACCAGCACGCACACCTGCTCGTTCAGAGCCAGGGAGCGTGCGTCCAGGTTGGCGGTCCCCACCATCGCGGTCTCGCCGTCCACGGTGACCACCTTCGCGTGCAGCAGGCTCGGGCGGTAGCGCCAGATCTCCACCCCGGCGTCGAGCAGCGGCTGGTACTCCCGCTGGCCCTGGAGGTGGACCGCGGGCCGCTCCACGTGCGACCCGGACACCAGGAGCTGTACCGCCACTCCGCGTCCGGCCGTGTCGCACACCAGGGATCGCAGCCATCCGGGCAGCCGCACGTACGGCGTGGTCACCCGTACCCGGGTGCGCGCGGACCGGAGCAGGGCGACGACGGCCAGAGCCGCGTCGTTCCAGCCCGGTCCGGACGACGGGCGCAGCACCTGCACGGCGCTGCTGCCCGCCAGGGGCAGCGCCGGGAGGTCGTCACCGGGCGAGATCGGACCGCCCCCGCCCGGCCCGGCCTCCGCCTGCATCCACGGACCGGCGAACGCCGCCCGCAGGCCGGCCACGGCCGGGCCGGACACCCGGACGGCGGTGTCCCGCCAGGAACCCGGGTGCCGGCCGGTCGCCGGTCCAGGTGTCGGCCATCCCCGTGCCACCGGTGAGCGCCACGGTTGCGTCGCAGACGAGGACCCGCCGGTGCGTCCGCAGGTTCCACACGGTGGGCCGCCAGCTCGGCAGCGGGCGGTAGAAGAAGACCTGGCAGCCGGCGGCACGCAGGGATGCGAGGCGGCTCCGGTCGGTGTGCCTGGCGCCGTAGCCGTCGAGCAGCAGACGCACCCGTACCCCGGTGTCCGCCCGGTCGGTGAGGGCCGCGGTGATCTCCGCGTCGACGTGTCCGCTGCGTCAGGCGAACCACAGCAGGTCGATGCTGCGGGTCGCGCCCCGGATGGCCGACAGCAGCGCGGGGAAGGTCTCGTCGCCGTCGCGCAGGACGTCGACCCGGTTCCCCTCGGTGAACGGCACCCCGAGGAGCGCCTCGAGGGCCCGGCGACGCGGGACCGGCTCGAGCGGCTCGCGGCGGGTCCGGACGGGAGCGCCGGTCGTGGGCATCCGTGTCTCTCCTGACCTCACTGGGGGTGCGGTCCGGCGGTCGGCCGCCAGGGACGGGTTTGGTCGGGGGCGAGGCTCGATCCGCCCGGGTGGCAGGCGATCCGGTCGGTCGCTCGCGGGTGGCCGTGCCCTCCTCGGCCGGGGGCGGCGCCACGGACCGGTAGTCCGCCCGGCTCACCGACTCGTCGGAGAGGCCCGTGTCCGTCGGCACCTCCACGAAGGCGCCCTCCAGGCTGAAGGAGACCCGGTCGACCTCCGGGAACTGGGTGACCGTCCAGACGACCTGGGCCACGGCCAGCAGTTGGTTGCCGCCGTCGATGCCGGCGAACTCGCGGCTGACCACGATCGTCGCCGTACCGGTGCCGTCGGGTCCGGAGAACACCGCCAGGTCCTGTGGTGAGAGGGCGGTCCGGAGCCCCGACACCACCTCGGCCCGGGTCGGCCCGGCCAGCAGGAGCTCCAGCGACCCCTGCGGTCGCGGGTCGTCGACACGGCGGGGGACCGCCTCGAGGCGGGTGCCGCGCACGAAGTACACCGTCATCTCACGCCACCCCTCCTGCGTCCCCGGGCCGGCCGCGGACGTGTCGACGGTGGGCACGGCGACCTCCTGGACCGGCCCCCCGGTCGGTACTCCGCAGGCAGCCGTGAGCACGACCACCAGGAGGCCGAGGAGGGCCACCCGGATGGACCCACCGTGGCCCAGTGGCCGGCGCTCCTGGTCCGGCGTCACCACGGTCGGGCGCTGCCCGACCGGACACCGTGGGTTCCCGATCCGGAGTTCGACCAGCACGTCGTCGGGGGCCTCCTGCCGTGGACGGCCTGCAGGGACCGCCCGAGCGAGCGGTCCTGTCCCGGCGACCGTGTGCCCGTTCCGGACGGGGGTGACCGACCGGCGGGGACACCGACACGGAGCCGTCACGCACCTCCGTCGTGCGTGACGCCCGCGTGACGACCGTGAGGCACCGCTGTGCGAGGGCCGGCCACCCGGCCGGCGCCGAGCGCGTCACCGGCACGTCACTCCCGCCCTCGGCGCCGTTGCGGACCCGTGACGAACCGGGCGGGGACGGGAGAGCGACGACGGTCGGGGCAGCCCCGGAGAGCCCGATGACCGACCTCGGCCCGGTCGCCTCCGCGATCGCAGCCGACCCAGCGAGGAGAGTTGCCGTGTCCACCATCCGATCCCGGACCGGGCGAGTGCTCGCCGCCACCGCCATCGCCGTCTCGACCGGCCTGGGAGTCGCGGCCTGCGGCGGCGACGAGCAGGACCGCGGGACCACGCTCGAGGACATCAACGAGGAGGGGGCCGAGGACCGGGGTGACCTCGACGACCTCCAGGACGACGCCACGGAGGAGGACATCGCCGAGGCGCCGAACGAGGACGACTCCGTGGCCTTCTTCGACGACCCCGGGTCGTTCACCAACGAGCCGGTCACCGTCCGCGGGGAGATCGTGGAGGTGTTCAGCCCGCAGGCGTTCGTGATCGGGGAGGGCGACATGGCCACCCTCGTCACCCGCCCGACCGCCGACGGGGTGACGTTGCTGCCCGGCTACACCGCCCAGGTCACCGGGGACGTCGGCACGTTCGTCCTGCTCGAGGTCGAGGAGGACCTCGGGGTCGACTTCGTGGACGAGACCGTCGCGGTCTTCGAGGACGGCCCGTACATCGCCGCGGTGGACGTCAACCTGCTCGACGAGGACTGAGCAGCCCGTGTCGGGGCCGCGCCGGCCTGCGGACGGAGGGCCGGCGCGGCGAGGTGCGGTGCCCGACCCCCGGGTCGAGCCCGTGGGCGGTCCCGCGAGGCCGCGGGTGATCAGGCGGCCCGGTCCGGCGCGTCCTGGACATAGCCGTCCGGCGGCGCATCCGGAGCCTGGGCGAGCCAGCGCTCGGTCCCCACGGGGTCGCGTCGGCGCAACTCGGCGATCAGGAGGCAGCGCAGTCGGCGCCGGATCTCATGATCGCCGCCGTCGTCGGCGGCCCCCTCCGCGGCGCGGCGCCACTCGTCGGACAACAGCTCGACGGGGAGCACGCTCAGGAGGTGACGGAGGGAATCCTCGTCGGGTCCGGGCTCGGCGTCCCGCCCGGCCGGTCGGGGGTGCGGCTCGGCGCAGGAGCCGCCCCACCAGCCGATGGCCACCGCCACCGCGATCGTGGCGCCGGCGACCCCCAGGGGACCCAGGCCGAGGGGCGCCGTCCCCGCTGCGGCGGCCGGCAGCACTGCCATGCAGGCCGCGGCAGCCATCGGATGGGGCACCGACCGCAGGTCCATCCCCGGACTGCGGTGCAGGGCCTGGGTGAACCCCCAGCCGACCGCGGCGAGCACCGCGCCCAGGAGGAGCGATGCCTGCGGGGCGGTCACCGCACCGAGCGCGGCGAGGACTCCGAGGGCGACGCCTCCGGGCCAGCGCAGCGTAGCGACCACACCACGCCGGATGCCGCAGGTCGACGACGACGTCCAGGGTGCTCCGGCTGCCATGGGGTCCTCCGTCCGGGATCGGGCCGTACCGTCGACAGAGGACGTGCTCGGCCCGCCGCCCGCTCTCACCTGCAGCGGCGAGATGTCATCCCTTCATCACGGACGCCCGGCGCGCGATGGCATCCGTGCGGGCCAGGCGGGTGTGCTCCCGCCGGCGGGCCCCGCGTGCGTTATCTGGCCGTCACGCAGCCCGGGGCCGCTGATCCCGGGGGGTCAGCGAGGTCCGGGACGATCGGTCGGGGTGGATCCGTCAGACGCGCGCGTGGGCGTCGGCGTGGGCTCGGCAGGCGCCACCGAGCGGTAGTCGTCGCGGCCAACGGGCCGGTCGGTCAGGCCCCCGTCGGTCGGTACCTCGACCGGCGCGCCCTCGACGACGAAACGGATCGTGGTCACCGTGGGCAGGTCGGTGAGCGTCCACACGATCTGCGCGACGGCGAGCAGCTGGTTGCCCCCGGTGATCCCGGTGAAGCCGCGGCTCACCGAGACGGTGGTCACGCCGTCGGCGGGGCCCTCGTCGACGCCGACCACCTCGGGTGGCAGGGCCGTGCGGATCCCGGTCGCCGCCTCCGCCCGCGTGGGGCCCTCCACCAGGTGCTCCAGCGCCGTGGCCGTCGTCGTGGCATCGGTGCGCCTCTCGACCGGGGTCAGCCGGGTACCCCGCACGAGGAACACCGTCAGGCGGGGGGCGCCGGCACGGCCGCCGTTGCCGATCTCCGTCGACGGCTGTGCCGCGGTCGTCACGGGTTCGGGTCGGTCCTCCGGCCGGACCCCGCAGCTCGTGACGAGCAGGGCGGCGATCACCAGCGCCAGGGCGCGCACGACCGTTCTCGCCGGGCTGTTCATGGCTCCGGGTCGACCGGGAGCCGCACCACGAACCTCGCGCCTCCGGAGGGGCTGTCATGCACTGTCACGGTGCCTCCCATCGCGTGCACGTGCCGGGCCACCAGGGCCAGGCCCAGACCCGCCCCCTCCGTCCGGGTGCGGATGCTGCCGCTGCCGCGGGCGAACCGGTCGAACACCCGGGTCCGCTCCTCGGCGGGGATGCCGGGGCCGTCGTCGTCGACCAGCACGCAGGCGGTGTGCTCGTCGCGGGCCACGGTGACCCGGGTGAGCGCCCCGCCGTGCTTGTCGGCGTTGTCCATGAGGTTGCCGAGCACGCGCTCGAGCCGGCGCTTGTCGGCCCGGATCACCGTGTCGGCGGCCCCGGCGCGGACGTCGAGCCGTGCCGCCGGATGCCCACCGAGCCGCCGCCGGGCCAGCGCCTCCTCCACCAGGTCCGCCAGGCGGACCTCCTCGACGACCAGGTCGGTGGTGCCCGCGTCGGCGCGGGAGATCTCCAGCAGGTCGGCGACGAGCCGCTCGAACCGGAGCACCTCGGAGCGCAGCAGCGCCAGCCCCTCGCGCCCGTCGGCGGGCAGGTGTTCGGCGCTGCTCTCGACCAGGTCGACCGCGCCCAGCATCGCGGTCAGCGGGCTGCGCAGCTCGTGGCTGACGTCGGCGGCGAACCGGGCATCGGTGCGGACCCGGGCCTCCAGCGCGGCCGCCGTCCGGTTGAACGACGAGGCGATGGGCACCAGCGCCGGGTCGCCGCGGGGGTCGATCCGTGCCGAGTGGTCGCCCTCGGCGATCGCCCGCGCCGCCGCGGCGATGCGCTGCAGCGGGCGCAGCGCCGGTCCGGTGACCCACCAGCCCACCGGGAGCAGCAGCGGCACGAGACCGAGGACGGCGATCGTCAGCACCGCGCCGAGGACGCGATAGGTCTTGTCCAGCTCCTCCAGGGGAAAGACCTCGAAGTAGGCCTGGTCCAGCCCGGCCAGCGGGATCCCCACCGCCATCATCGTGGCGTCGTGCACCTCGATCCGCTGCCGTGCCGGTGTGCCCTCCACGACGGTGTCGACCAGTGCGGCGGGCACGTCGTCGCGCCCGAGCAGCAGCGACGTGGTCACCCACTCGCCGTCGTCCACGTACAACGACACCGAGCCGGTCTCGCGCGGCAGCTGGGCGAGGACCTGCGGCACGGTCAGGCCCTCCGTGCCCAGGGCGCGCTGTACCTGTGCGGCGTTGTCCGAGGCCTGCAGCAGCGTGATCCGCTCCCGTTGCACGAGCAGGTACTGGGTCACCGCGACCCACACGGCGACCGCCAGCACCCCGCAGAGCACCACGGTCACCGCGGTGAAGGCGAGGGTGGCCCTTCCGCGCAGCGTGCCCAGTGCGCCGGCCCGTGACCGGCGCCGCCCACCCGACGGTTCCTCGGCGGGGCCGTCGGACTCCGCGTGCGGGAACGGCTCCGGGTGGGATCGGCTCGCGGTCACCCGGGGATGCGGTATCCCATGCCGCGCACGGTGGTCACCACGGTCGGGTTCCCCGGGTCCGCCTCGATCTTCTTGCGCAGCCGGCGGACGTGGACGTCGACCAGGCGCGAGTCGCCGAAGTAGTCGTACCCCCACACCCGTTCGAGGAGCTCCTCCCGGCTCAGGACGCGGCCGGGCTCCTCGGCGAGTTCGCACAGCAGCCGGAACTCGGTGCGGGTGAGGTTGAGGGGGTCGCCGTCGCGCGACACCGTGCCGTCCTGGGGCGCGATCTCGAGGCTCCCGACGGTGATGCGCACCCGTGGCTCGGGTGCCCGGGTCCGGCGGGCCAGCGCGCGGATCCGGGCGGAGAGCTCCTTGGCCACGAAGGGCTTGGACACGTAGTCGTCGGCGCCGGCCTCCAGGCCGGCGACGACGTCGTGGCTGTCCCCGCGGGCGGTCACCATGATGATCGGGACGTTGGAGGTGCGGCGGATCTCCCGGCAGACCTCGAACCCGTCCTTGCCCGGCAGCATGAGATCCAGCAGGACCACGTCGAAGTCCCGCTCGCCCAGTTGCTCCAGCCCTGATTCGCCGCTCTCGGCCTCGGCGACCTGGAGCCCCTCGCGCTGCAGGGTCATCGCCACGATCCGACGGATCCGGGGGTCGTCCTCGATGATGAGCACGGACCGAGGCACGTCGGAGAGTCTGCCCACCGGCACCTCCCTCCACCAGCCTCCGCGGAACGGGCCGATCCGCTTCATGGGGCCCGTGTGCCACCGTCACCGGAGCCGGTCGAGCAGGCACGGGGGAGCCGACGATGTCGCGAGATCGTCACCTCGGCCGGCGAGGCGAGCAGGTCCGTGTGACGAACCCGTGACGCCGGTGGTCAGTCGCCGGGGCGCAGCTCGAAGAAGGCCACCTGGGGCGGGGCGTTGACCCGGATGGGCGCCAGGCTGAAGCCGATCCCGCACGTCACGAACATGCGGTTGCCCTCCGCGCCGTGGTCCTCCGGCGCCCAGCCGTCGGCGACGATCCGCTCCTCGCTGGTCAGGGCCAGGTAACCCCACCGCGGCGAGCCGGGGAGTCTCACCTGCCCGCAGTGGGTGTGCCCGGCAAGGGTCAGGGGCGCACTGCCCGGCGGCAGCTCCGGGAAGACGGTCGGGTTGTGCATCAGGACCACGCGCGGTGCGTCGTCCGGCACGTCGGCCAGCGCCTGGTCCACGTCGGCGGCGCCCGGGCGGTCCGGGCCGACGCCCACGACGTGCAGCGCCCGCCCGTCCCCACCCCCGAGGCCGGGAACGGGTGCGGCCTCGTTGCGCAGCACCGGCACGCCGGCGTCCTCCAGCGCCGTCTCCAGCTCGTCGGCCGCGCTGACCGCGTAGTCGTGGTTGCCGAGGACGGCGAAGGTCGGGATGCCGGAGTCCAGCAGCGGGTCGAGCAGTTCCAGCAGGGCGTCGATCTGGGTCTCGATGCCGGGATCGCTGCTGTAGACGAAGTCCCCGGCGAGCAGGGCGACGTCGGGCTCGGCGGCGACGATGGTCTCGACCGCCTGCTCGACCATGCCGGTGTTGGCGAACCACATGCCGAGCTGGAAGTCGGAGACGACCGCCACCTCCGTGCCGGCCAGCGAGCGGTCGATGCGGGGCATGGGGACCGCCGCGCGCTCCTCGTCCAGGATGAACCGGGGTTCGACGAACACCCCGTGGACCAGCACCAGCGCCAGCAGGATGCCCAGCGCGGCGCCGATCCGCTTCAGCCAGCGGCTCACGACGCCCTCCGTCCACCGGTGGTGGCCCGGACCCGGGCCAGCAGCTCCTGCAGCGCGGCGGTCACCGCGCCGGGGTGGGTCAGGGGCACCATGTGGCCGGCACCGGGGACGAGGACCAGCCGGGCCGCGGGCCCGATGAGCCGGGCGAGCCGCCGGGCGTCCCCGGCGGCGAAGGTCGCGTCGTCCGTGCCGGCGAGGACCAGCACCGGGACCGCGCCCAGCACCCGGGCGACCACGTGCTCGGCGTACGCCGCCAGGCCGGGTAGGAATGCCGACACCACGCCCAACGGGGTGTCGGCCCAGGAGCCGGCCATCGCGGCGACGGCCCGCTCCGGCGGGTCGGCGGCGAACAGGCGACCGCGCAGCCACCGCCGACCGGCCGGACGGCGGAAGGGCCCGACCCACTGCACCACGGGGGCCGCCGCCCACAACAGGCGCGCGACCAGCGGGCCCAGCCCCGCCCGGAGGGCGAGACGGAGCGCGCCGGGCAGCGGGCCGCTGCGGTCGAGCGGGCCCGCGGTGGTGGACAGCAGTGCGACGCCGGCCACCCGCTCGCCGAGGAGCTCCGGGCGGTCCCGCAGCAGCGCCAGGACCGCCATCCCACCCAACGAGTGCCCGGCCAGCACGACGGGCCCGGTGGGGGCCCGCTCCTCGAGGACCCGGCCGAGGTCCCGGCCCAGCTGCCGCACGGTGGCCGACCAGGGGGCGGCCCATCCGCTGCGGCCGTGCCCACGCTGGTCGTAGCGGACGATCCGGACGGAGTCCTGCAGCGCCCGGCACAGCGGGTCGAACCCCGACGCGTCCGCGGCCAGCCCGTGGACCAGCACGACGGTCACCGGCGCGTCCGTGGGGCCGGATCCCTCGACGTGCAGCCGTACGCCGTCCTCGGTGCGGACACCCTCGGGGTCGCCGGCCAGCCGACCCGCGAGGTGCCGTGCCCTCCGGAGCCGGAGCGCCACCACGGCCGCCGCCGCGGAGCCCGTGACGAACGCTGCCCGTCCGCTCACCGCCGGACCTCCGCCACCGTCCGCGCCGCCGTCGCGGCCCGGGTGCCACGCCCCGGTGGCGGGAGCAACACGTGAGCGCAGGCGGCGACCCAGATGCCACCCAGCAGGAGGCCGGCCACGACGTCGGTCGGGTGGTGGGCGGCGACGTAGATCCGGGTGATCCCGACGGCGGGCGCGACGAGGAGCGGCAGGGCCAGCACCGCCCACCGCCCGGTGGCCCGGCCGTAGGCGATGACCAGCGCGGCGACCGCCCCGTACGCGGCCACGGCCGCGGCCGCGTGACCGGAGGGCCAGCTGGCCCCGGCCGGGAGGCCGGTGGTGAGGTCGGGAACGGCCGGGCGCGACCGGTCGACCACCTGGGCGACGGCCCAGTACAGGACGACCTCGCCGACCAGCGTGACGGCGACGAAGACCACCGGTCGCCAACGCGCGGCCACGGCCAGGGCCAGCACGGCCGTGGCCAGACCGACGGCGATCACGGTCCGGGTGCCGGCCAGAGAGCCCACGGTCTCCATGACCGTGGTCAGCCCACCGCTGCGGACCTCCACGAACCAGGCGACGCCCGACCGGTCGACCCGGCCCAGCCAGGTGTCGGTCCAGGCGCCGGTGACCAGCAGGCCCAGCCCGGCCAGCAACCCGGCCAGCACGAGCCCGACCACGAGCAGCCGGGTGGCGGCCGGCCGCCCCGGCAGGGCCGGTCCCGGCGCCGGGGCCAGGTGGGCCGCCTCCTCCGGGGCGACGTCCAGCGGGTCCAGGGGCTCGTCGGTGTGCCGGTCGGTGTCGTGCTGCCAGGCGCGGAAGGCCGCGGTCGTCACTGCCAGCCACCCGGCGCCCAGCGCCCATCCGGCGAGCACGTCGGAGACGAAGTGCACGCCCAGCGCCAGGCGGGTGAGGCCCACGGCGACGACGAGGACCACCGTGGCCGTGAGCAGCCACGGCCGCGCCCGGCGGCGCACCGCGGGCAGCGCGACGAGCAGCAGCACACCCCAGGTCACGAGGGCGGTCATGGCGTGCCCGCTGGGGAAGCTGGCGTTGGACGGGGTCTGCACCACCGGCGATTCGACGACCGGGCGGGCCCGGTCGACGACGGCCTTGGTCACCGGGCCGAGCACGGCCAGCCCCAGTCCCGTGGTCGCGACGAACGCCGCCAGGCGCCGTCGGCGGCGGATCAGCAGGAAGGCGGTGGCCAGCGTGAGCAGCAGCACGGCGACCGCGGTGCCACCCAGGTCGGTGACGGCGGTGAGCACCGACACCAGCACCGGGGATCCGCTCACCCACTCGTTCAGAGCACGGGCGGTCTCGCCGTCCACGGCCGCCAGTGGCGCCGAGGTCTGCTGGACCAGCAGCCACAGCAGCAGGAACGGGACGACGCCGACGACGACGGCGGCCCAGCCGAGCAGGGCGCGGGCGCCGAAGCGGCCGATCCCGGTGGTGTCGGCCGGGGTGGTGCGGGGGGCGGGGGCTGGTCGCATCGTCCGATCTCCACGGGCTCCGGCCGGCAGGTACTCGGTCCGGGCCCGGGGGGGGGGGGGGGGGGGGGGGGGGGGGGGGGGGGGGGGGGGGGGGGGGGGGGGGGGGGGTGGTTGT
>NZ_JBJGYN010000052.1:0-30238 GCF_054050015.1 Geodermatophilus sp. SYSU D01176
GGGCGTCTTCCCCAATCCCGAAGCGCTGCTGCGGCTGGCCGGTGCGGTGCTGGTCGAGGCCCACGACGAGTGGCAGGTCTCCGACCGTCGCTACCTCTCCGAAGGCTCCATGGCCCTGCTGAAGCGGACCGAGCCGGTCGAGGAGGTGGCGCAGCCGGCCCTGATCGCGTCATAGTCACCACACCGCTGACCAGCACGGTGAGGACTACTTCCACCACTCAGCGGGACGTCACCCAGGCGTCGTCGACATCCTTCGGTTGCGGGACCGAGCGCCTGTCAGCGCGCCACCATCCTCCCCGCACAGGACAGAGCCAAGCACCTCGGCGAATTCGCGGCGCCAACCTCAGCCACCGGTCAACGGCGACCGAAGTCGGTCCACCCCCACCGGGCCGCTGGTGGGACGGCTCGCACTACGCGGTGCAAGAGCGCCCCTCGAACGCCGTCACTGGACCACCCCTCACGTGGCCCACATCGAGATCACTCCACGCGCCGGTCAGCAGCTCGCCGCATAGCCGCCACGCGCACCCGGCACCTCGATCAACCATCCATTGGAGACGTCTCTGTTCTTTCAAGATCGCGAGCCATCACACCTCATGCACTCTGGAGCTGCAGGTCGCGTCGTCTAGGTGGCAGCCGGCGGCCGATGGTGGGACTGCTGACCTCCGCTACAGGCCCGGTGGCCTTCCGCCAAGCGGCTCCCCCGCCAGCCGAACGCCCGGGCTGCCTTGCCAGGGGGATCAGCGCGAGCGATCCGGAGGGTCGCCTGACCGGGTCGCTGCCGTCGCCGACAGCGGCCAGCTCTCAAGGCCGTGCTCTCCCGCATCACGGGAAACCTGCGCGCCGCGGCGGTGCGCCGCGGCGACACCCGAGGTGGGCCCACTCGACCAACGAAGTCGCCAACAGGAGGTTCACGCAAGGGATACCGGAGATCGCCTTCCTAGCGTCCGCGGCCGTGATGTCGCTGCACAAATTGACCGCGGGTGACGGGTACCCGTATCTGACGCGGCAGGTCGCGGCGATGGACACCACCGAACGGGGCCTGGCCGGCCTGGGCGACTACTACTCCCAGCGCGGTGAGTCCCCCGGCGTCTGGGCCGGCGGTGGCCTGGCCGGGTTGAGCGGGGTGTCTGCCGGGCAGCCGGTCGGCGAGGCGCAGATGAAGGCGCTGTTCGGGCAGGGACGCCATCCCGACGCCGGGCACTTGGAGGCCCAGGCCCTGGCCGCCGGGGGAACGGCGGAGCAGGCGCGGGCCGCGGGTGCCCTCGGCCTGCCGTTCCTGATCTACCCCGCACCTGCTGATGGCCTCCGCGCTCGCTGCGCGCAGGAGTTCGCCGCGATCAACGTCGCACGTGGACGTCCGCGTGATGCGCCTCTGCCCGAGCCGGAGCGGGCCCGCATCCGTGGCGAGGTTGCGCGCGGGATGTTCACCGAGGTGTACGGCCGACCGCCGGCCGACGCCCGGGAGTTGTCGGGGTTCCTCGCCCGGGCCTCCCGGCCGGCAACCCGCGCGGTGGCCGGCTACGACCTGACCTTCTCGCCGGTGAAGTCGGTCTCGGCGCTGTGGGCACTGGCGCCGCGGGAGGTGGCCGAGCAGGTCGAGGCCGCCCATGCTGCCGCGGTTGCCGACACGCTGGCTTGGCTAGGACAACACGCCTGCTTCACCCGGCTGGGCGCCGGCGGGGCGCGCCAGGTGGAGACCACCGGGCTGATCGCGGCGGTGTTCACCCACCGCGACTCGCGCGCCGGGGATCCGGACCTGCACACCCACGTGGCGGTGAGCAACAAGGTGCAGACCGCCGACGGGCGGTGGCGGGCCCTGGACGGCCGGGTCCTCTACAAGGCCAACGTCGCGGCCTCGGAGCACTACAACACCCGACTGGAGGCCCACCTGGTGGCCGGACTGGGCGTGCGCTTCGCCGAGCGCTCGGGCCGGGAGCCGGGCAAGCGGACGGTCCGCGAGGTCGTCGGTGTCGACTCCCGGTTGCTCACCACCTGGTCCTCGCGGCGGCAGGCGATCGACGTCCGTCGCGGGCAGCTGGCCGCCGGCTTCCAGGCCGAGCACGGCCGTCCGCCGACGACGAGCGAGGCGATCGCGCTGGCTCAGCAGGCCACCTTGGAGACGCGGGAGGCCAAACACGAGCCGCGCTCGCTGGCCGAGCAGCGGGTGGCCTGGCGGCAGCAGGCCCTGGGCGTCCTCGGTAGCCCGTCGGACCTGGCCGCCATGCTCGACCGCGTCCTGCGTCGTGCTCCTGCGCCGCGTCCGCCCGGTGTCTCCGAGGTCTGGGTCCGGTCGGCTGCGGCCAGGGTGCTGGAGACGGTGAGCGGGCAGCGGGCGAGCTGGCAGTTCTGGCACGTGCACGCCGAGGCCGAGCGGGTGGTGCGCGCCGCCGGCCTGTCCCCCGGCGACGTCGAGAGCGCGGTGTCCCGGGTGACCGCGACGGCGCTGTCCCCCGCGCTGTCCGTTCCGCTGGGTGCACCGGATCCGGTGGTCGAGCCACCGGAGCTGCGCCGCTCGGACGGCGCCAGCGTCTACACCGTCGCCGGCGCCCAGCTCTACACCAGCCAGGCTGTGCTGGGCGCCGAGGCGCTGCTGATCACGGCCGCCGGGCGCACGGATGGGCGCCGGGCCGATGCGGCCGTCGTCGAGCTGGCGCTGCTGGAGGCCACCGCCAACGGCACCGAGCTCAACCCCGGGCAGGCGCAGCTGGTACGAGATCTGGCCGGCAGCGGCGCCCGGGTGCAGCTGGCCGTTGCCCCAGCCGGGGCAGGCAAGACCACCGCTCTGGCGACCCTGGCGCGGGCCTGGACCGCCAGCGGGGGCAGCGTGCTCGGGCTGGCTCCCTCCGCGGTCGCCGCGGCGACGATGCGCTCCTCCCTGGCCGGCCGCTGCGACACCCTGGCCAAGCTGACCTGGTCCCTCGACGCAGGCACGCCGCCGGAGTGGGTGGCCGACATCGGGCCGGGCACGCTGGTCGTCGTCGACGAGGCCGGCATGGCCGGCACCGTGGAGCTGGCCCGCGCCACCGACTACGTCCTGGGGCGCGGCGGCAGCGTCCGGTTGGTCGGCGACCCGCAGCAGCTGACCGCGGTCGCCGCCGGCGGGGTGCTGGGCGAGATCGCCGCCACGCACGGCGCGGTCACGCTCACCCAGGTGGTGCGCTTCGCCGACCCGGCCGAGGCCGCGGCCACCGTCGCCCTCCGCGACGGCGACATCGCCGGGCTGGGCTTCTACCTCGACGCCGGCCGGGTGCACGTCGGTGACCTGGCCACCTGCGCCGAGCAGGCCTATGCCGCGTGGGCGGCCGACCGCGACGCCGGCAAGGATGCACTGTTGCTGGCGGCCACGCGCGAGGTCGTGGTGCGGCTGAACGAGCAGGCTCGCGCCGACCGGCTGGCCCACTCCCCCGGCCCACCGGGCCCCGAGGTCGTTCTCGCCGACGGCACCCGCGCGGGGGCGGGCGACGCCGTGATCACCCGCCGCAACGACCGGACCCTGCCGCTCGGTGTCACCGACTGGGTGAAGAACGGCGACCGCTTCACCGTGCGGGCCGTCGGCGGCGACGGCGCCCTCGACGTCGTCCACACCGGCACCAAGCGACGCCTCACCCTGCCGGCGACCTACGTCCGGGAACACGTGCAGCTGGGCTACGCGGCCACCGTGCACGGCGCCCAGGGCGTCACCGCCGACACCTGCCACACCGTGCTGACCGGGGCCGAGAGCCGGCAGCTGCTCTACGTCGCGCTCTCCCGCGGCCGCGACGCCAACCACGTCTACCTCTCCACCGTCGGGGACGGCGACCCGCACAGCATCGTCACCCCTGCCGCCGTGTCCCCGCCGACCGCGACCGACCTGCTGGTCGCCACGCTGGCCCGCGACGACGCCCAGATCTCCGCGGCCGGCGCCCGCCGAGAGCTGGCCGACCCGGCCGCGCAGCTGCACACCGCCGCCGTCCGCTACGCCGACGCGTTGCGCTTCGCCGCCGAGCACCGCCTCGGACCGCGAGTCGCAGAAGAACTGGAGGGCGCCGCCGAGCATCTCCGGCCCGGGCTGACGGCGGCGCCGGCCTGGCCGGTGCTGCGCGGGCACCTGGCGCTGCTGGCCCTCGCCGGCAGCGACCCCGTCGCCGCGCTGACCACTGCCGCCGGGTTGCGGGGACTGGACAGCGCCGCCGACCCGGCTGCGGTCCTGGACTGGCGGCTGTCCGCCACCGGCCCGCCCGGTCCGCTGGCGTGGTTGCCCGCTGTCCCCGCTGCGCTGGCCGACGATCCGCACTGGGGCCCCTACCTGGCCGCCCGCGCCACCCAGGTCACCGGCTGCGCGGCCCGGGTCGCGGCCGCGGCCGGGACCATGACACCGGCCACCGCACCCGGCTGGGCCCGCTCTCTACTGGCCGACGAACGGGCCGCCCTGCGCGCGGACCTCGCCGTCTGGCGGGCCGCCCTGGGCATCCCGGCCGACGACCGGCGACCCACCGGACCGCCGCGGTTCCCGACCGCCGAACGGCACCATCAGGTCCAGCTCAACCGGGCCCTCGCTGTCACCCCCGCGGGCCGGTCGGTGTGGGCGGCCCTGGCCGACAGCCTCGACTCCCGCATCCGCCACGACACCCACTGGCCGGCCCTGGCCGAGCGGCTGACCGCCGCCGACCGCGCCGGCCTAGATGCCGCCGGTCTGCTGGCTGCGGTCGCCGCCGGGCGGCCGTTGCCCGACGACCTGCCCGCTGCCGCCCTGTGGTGGCGGCTCGCGCCCCACCTGTCGCCTGCGACCGTGCCTCCCATCGGCCCCGACGCGGTGGCGCTGCGACCGGAGTGGTGCACCGTCCTCTTCGGGCTCCTGCCCGCCGAACACACCCAACGCGTACTGGGCGCCCCGGCGTGGCCGGCGCTGGTCGCCGCGGTCATCACCGGCATCCGCGCCGGCTGGAGCCCCGCCGACCTGCTTGGTGCCGCCGTCACCGGCCTGCCTGCGACGGTGGCCGTCGACCGAGCCGGCGACGAGATCGCCGAGGCCTTGGTGTTCCGCGTCGCCGCACTATCCGACCCCGCACCGATCGACGTCCTCGAGCCGCTGCCGGCCGACCTGCAGCCACCCGACGACGCGCACCTGTTGCTGCCCGTGGACGTCTCCACGACCGCCACCGCCCAGCCGGCGGACGTGCTGTCCGGCGACGAAGACGCGCCGTTCGACCCCGACTACGACACCCCTCCCCCGGCGCCGCCGCGGTATCGCACGCCGGACCCGTTCACCTCCACCGGCGCCGTCGATGCCGGCGACGACGCGGACTACCTGCTCGAGCAGCACTTCTGGGCCACCGCCGCCGTCCCCCGCGACCGGCTCATCGAGCTCAACACCCAGGCCGCCGCCTTCTTCACCGACCACTACGCCGCCTCGTGGGCACCGGGCTACCTGCACGACCGGCTGGGCACCGACCTCACCGCCGATCCGATGTTCACCCCCGGCTACGCCCCCGCCGGCTGGACCGCGCTCGCCGACCACCTGCGCGGCCTCGGCGCCACCGACCAGGAGCTGCTCGCCGCCGGCCTCGCCCAGCGCGCCCGCACCGGCGCGCTGATCGACCGGTTCCGCGACCGGCTCACCTTTCCCATCCACGACCTCGAGGGCGCCGTAGTCGGCTTCATCGCCCGCCGCAACCCCACCGCACCCCACGACGGACCCGCCGGGCCCAAGTACCTCAACACCCCGGGCACCGACCTGTACCGCAAGGGCGAGCACCTGTTCGGCCTCCACGAAGGTCGGGCCGCACTGACCGCCGGCGCCACTCCAGCCCTCGTCGAGGGACCGCTGGACGCCCTCGCCCTCACCCTGGCCGGTGCCGGACAGACCGTCGGCGTCGCCACCCTCGGCACCGCCCTCACCGACCAGCAAGCCCACCTCCTCGGCTCCTACATCCGCCCCGCCGGTCCCGGCATCCTCGTGGCCACCGACAACGACCCCGCCGGGCAGCAGGCCGCCGAGCGCATCTACTGGCAGCTCACCGCCCGGGGCGACGACCCACGCCGACTGGACCTCCCCGAGGGGTCGGATCCTGCAGACCTCCTCCACCGCGACGGCGCCACCGCTCTGCAGACGGCCATCGACACCTCGACCAGCCTCGCCGACACCTTGCTCGACGCCCGCCTCACCCCGGCCTTGCGCGACGGAAGCACTTCGGACATCCACGCGGCACTGCGCGACGTGGGCGCCGTCATCATCGCTCTGCCACCCAGCCGGTGGCTGGCCCACATCGACCGCGTCACCGAGGCCCTCGGCGTGCCGCCCGGCACCGTCCACAGGGCCGTGCTCGACACCGAACCGATCACAGCGCCGGCTCGCAGGGCTACGACCGGCACCGACCAGGCGTCCCGGTTGACGCCCCCATTCGAGGATCGTCACCGGACGGCTCTTACGGGACGGCCGTCGCCTGGCACACGACCTGATCTGCACCATTCCCGGTAGGGGTTCCTTCACTGGGACACGCGCCATTCGTGGGTCGGCCATCAACCTGCGCCGACCGGTATGACTGGGGCGTCGGTAGCGGCGACGATCGCAGCGCCTCACCGGCCCGCCGACGAGGGGGCCCTCGCCGGCCTCGTGATTCGGTCTGCTCCAGCCCCGGGGTCGGCGTTCGGGGCGCAGCACTCAGCGGAGGGTCGGGGTCGGTCGCCGGTTACTCGTAGTGGAACCAGTCCCGGACGCCGGCGACGTCGAGTAGGCGGGTCACCGGTCCAGCAGTGACGGCCAGGGTCAAGGCGACGCCGGCGGAGCGGGCGCGGTCGCGACAGGCGAGCAGCGCCCGTAGCCCGGAGGAGTCCAGGAACTGCAGCCCGCAGACGTCGAGCACGAGCCTCTCCAGTGTCCGATCAACGAGCAGGGCCTCGACGCAGCTGCGCAGCTCGGCCTCGCGGTAGAGGTCGAGTTCGCCGGTGACCAGCACGCGAAGGTGGTCACTGCGCTCCTCGGCGCGGACGGCGAACCCAATGTCTCCGGGGACGGACTGGCTCACTGGACTGCGACGACCACGAAGGCAGCGTCGTCCCTCAGTGTCGCGGCGCCGAGCACCTCGTCCAGTGCCCGCGCCACGTCGTCTGCCGGACGCCCGGCCAATGGGGCCAGCAGTGCCCGCACCTGCTGGTCGTCTGTCGCGCCGTGCCCGGCCACCACTTCGAGGGTTCCGTCGGTGAACAGCACCAGCAGGTCACCGCTGCGCATGGCGGTGGCGATCTCGCGGTAGGAGGCCTCCAGCGTCCAGCCCACAACCGGGGAGGTCCGGCCGACGCGTTCGATGCTGCCGTCGGCGCGGACGAGCAGCGGATGCGGGTGGCCGGCGAGCCCGACGGTCACCGTGGTCTGTCCCTCGCGGACCGGGGCGACAGCGACCAGCGCGGCCGTGCAGTAGTCCCGATCCCCTTCGTGGGCGCGGGCCATGACCGTGTTCAGCCGGGCCAGTGCACCGGCCGGCGTCCACGTCTCGGTCACGGTGGCCCGCAGTACCCACCGCGCAGTTCCGGTCAGGGCGGCGGCTGCGGTGCCCTTGCCGCAGGCGTCGCCGACCACGATCGCGCAGCCGCCCGCCGCGTCCGGTACGACGTCGTAGAAGTCGCCACCGACCTGGTCGGCGTTGGCGACGTGATACCGGGCAGCGATGTCCAGCCCGCGAATCTCCGGGATACGGGCCGGCAGCAGGCTGGACTGCAGGGTGCGGGCGATGTCCTCCGCGCCCCGGCGCAGCTGACTTTCCAGCTCAACGGTCCGGCGGGCGGCCAGCCGCAGCTCAAGCTCGTCCATGACCACCTGCGCCAGGTCGCTCAGCGAGGCCACCTGCGCGTCGGTCAGTTGACGGGGCTGCTGATCGATAATGCACAGCGTGCCCAGGTTGTGCCCGTCATGGGTCGTCAGCGGCACACCGGCGTAAAACTGCAGCCCGAGCTCGCCGGCGACCAGCGGGTTGGCCAGCGTGCGCGGGTCGTTGCGGGCGTCGTTGACCAGCCACGGCCCCGACTGCAGCACCGCCGAGGCGCACAGACCCGGCTCTCGGTCGACCTCCTCGGCGTCTACGCCGTGGTGGGACTTGAACCAGATGCGGTCGGCGTCGACGATGCTCACGATCGAGATGGGCACGTCGAACAGCCGGGCGGCCAACGAGGTGATGCGCTCGAAGGAGCCGTCCGGTGGACTGTCCAGCACCTCATAGCGGCGGACGGCCGCCAGCCGCTGAGCCTCGTCGGTGACCGTCGACATGAGCACGCCCCCTACGGCTGAAGTGGTCGGGACCGGACCCGTGGCGGCGCGCTCCGGCGGGCCACCAGGGAAACCCTATCCGCTGCTTTCTCTGCGTCACGCCGCGTAGGCGTCATCCCCGGCCGGGCACACGAAGCGCCCCGGCTCTAGGGTCGGCACGAGACGAGACGGCGTAGAGGGGCGGGTGGTGGTGGCGCCTGGGCTGTGGCCGTGCCGCGCCGTGCCGCACGGATTCGCCACCGTCTGGCATCACGAGCTACGCTCGCTGGCCGAACTGGTTCACCTGCGGGCCCGGCTGCGCACCGAGCTGACGGGAAGTCCGGTGGTGGTGCACCCGGAGCGGGAGCACTGGTCCGAGCGGATGGTGCTCATCGTCGATGAGCTGGCCTCCAACGGCCTACGCCACGGCGGGGCGCCCGTCGGGGCCATGCTCAGCAGATCCGGCGATCACTGGATGATCGCGATCACCGACTCCGCGGCCGGGCAACCACCCCATCCCGCGCAAGGCCGCGACCCCGGCCGCGGGGGGTTCGGCCTTTACCTGGTCGCCGACCTCGCCGACCACCACGGCTGGTCTCTCACCCGAAGCACCAAGATCGTCTGGGCCGTAATCTCAACCAGCAGGGACCAGCAAGTAGAAGAGGGGTGACGCACAGGCGGTTCATTCGCATCAACTGACCGCGTACAGCGAGCGGTGGGCCGAGCAACTGGCCTTCCGAGACGCGCTGCGCGGGGATCATGCTTTGATGCAGCGGTACGTCGCGTGCGAGGGTCAGCCACTCATGGCCGACGACCCGCAGGGGGATCGTCTGCGGGACGCCCGTACACGGAGGATGCGCACGGCCCGGCTGCATCGCAGAGGGTTCCCCTATCGGGGATGACTCAAGTCCGAGTGGCGTCCACCAGAGTGGTGTGCGACGGCCCCGCTGAGCAGCGGGCCCGGAACGTCGAGGCGGCCACCGCGTGATCTTCTGGAGACCTCTCACAGTCCTTCAGGAGTTCGACGCGATGACCGCTCCCAGCAGTATCGACCCTGCCCGCTTTCTGGACGAGCAGCTGGCCAGGCCAGCCCGGACCTGCTGCGGCAGATGCTCACCATCTTCATCAACACGCTCATGTCCGCGGAGGCCGATGCGGTCTGCGGCGCCGAGTACGGCGTCCGCTCGGCCGAGCGGGTCAACACCCGCAACGGCTACCGGACCCGGGAGTTCGACACCCGCGCCGGCACCTTGGACCTGGCGATCCCCAAGCTGCGGGCCGGCTCGTACTTCCCTGACTGGCTGCTCGAGCCCCGCCGGCGCGCCGAGCGGGCGCTGACCACCGTGGTGGCCACCTGCTACCTGCTGGGCGTCTCGACCCGGCGGATGGAGAAGCTGGTGGAGTCCCTCGGAATCACCCGGCTGAGCAAGTCCCGGGTCAGCGAGATGGCGCGACCTCGACGCGCAGGTCGCCGCGTTCCGCCACCGCCCCCTCGACCAGGGGCCTTACACGTTCGTGGCCGCCGACGCCCTGGTGCTCAAGGTCCGCGAGGGCGGCCGGGTGGTGAACGTGCACGCCCTGGTGGCCACCGGGGTCAACGGCGACGGGCACCGGGAAATCCTGGGCCTGCAGGTCACCTCCGCCGAGGACGGCGCCGGCGGAACGGCGTTCTTCCGCGATCTGACCGACCTACATCATGGGTTCTTCATGGCCCACTCGGACGCTCAATGAGCTGGCGGCGGTCTGACCTGCGGTTTTGCTCCCCCGATTGGACTCGAACCAATAACCCTGCGATTAACAGTCGCATGCTCTGCCAATTGAGCTACGGGGGATCGGCGGGCTGGCCCGCGCGCAGGGACGAGGTTACCCCACGCCGTCGACCGGGCTGCGGAGGGCCCGCCGCGTCGCGCGCCACACCGTCGGCGGTTACCGTGATCATCCACTCTCCTGCGTCCCACCTGGGGGTTCGCCATGGCGAAGCTGTCCTTCCTCGTCGGCTTCGGTGCCGGCTACGTGCTCGGCGCCAAGGCGGGCACCGAGCGCTACGAGCAGATCCGCCGCGCCTGGGAGCAGGCCAAGGACAACCCGCAGCTGCAGGGCCTGGCCGGTATGGCGCAGGCCCGCGCCGACGGCGTCCTGAACTCGGCCAAGGCCCGGGTCGGCCTCAGCAGCTCCGGCGACCGCTCGACGACGTCCGGCACGGGCTCGGTCCCGCGGGCCCGGGCGGCCTCCGGCACCACCCCGGCGTCGGACACCCCGCTGCCGCCGCCGGACACCTCCGGCGGCGTCTGATCCGTTGCGGGTCGCGGCCGGTTCAGCCCGGCTGGTCGGCCGCGACCGCCTCGGCGAGCTTCTGCCGCGCGGCCTCCCGCGCGGCGGGGTCGGCGCGGTCGGCGTCGTCGTCGAAGACGACGGTCCACTCGCGCTCGGCCCGACCCGGCAGCCGCCGGGCCACCAGGACCACCCCGCCCCCGCCCGGGAGCGGCGACCGCCGGCTGGCGACCACCGTCTGGTCCACCCGCCGGCGGACGACGGGCGGCAGGCCCCCCGCGTGGCGCAGCGCGTGCCGCTCGACCGGCAGCCGCGCCTGCACCCCCGGCTCCACCTCGGTCAGCGGGGTCACCTCGAACCGGCCCCCGCCGTCGCCGGTCGCCGTCCACCGGGCCGTGCCGACCTCGTGCCACGGCAGGAGGCCGACCTCACCGGCCTGCGGCAGCGGCAGGTCCGCCGGCACGCGGCGCAGCCCGCGGGACGTCGCCACCAGCCAGCCCTCGTCGCGGGCCAGGGTCCCCCAGGCCAGCACCCGCTCGTCCGGATCGGACGAGGCGAGCACCACCGCCCGCACGGCCTCCGGTGGCCGGGTGAACCGCCGCCGCAGCCGGTCCAGCAGCGTCACTCCCCCAGCCCGCCCATCGCCCGCTTGCGCAGCGAGATCGCCTGCTGCTCGAGGGCCATGAGCTGGCCGAAGGCCCTCATGTACTCGTCACCGGCCTCGACCGGGTTCATCCGCTGCAGCCGCCCCTTGAGCGCGGCCACCTGGCGGACGGTGTGCATCTCCTCCAGGCGGGCCAGCACCGCGTTCACGTAGCCGGCGTCGGCCTCACCCACCGAGCGCATCGGCTCGACGGCCAGGGCGGTCAGCAGCGCCGTCGCGCTCTCCCGCGAGCAGTGGGCGGCCACCTCGTCGAGCCACGCCGGGCCGGTGACCCGGGTGGCCGCCGCTCCCCCGGCCCCGGCGACCGCGGCGGCGACCGCCGCGTAGTCGGGGTCGGTGTACGCCGCGACGGGGATCGCGTCGAACGACGGCCCGGCGAGCTCCGGGCTCTGCAGCGCGGCCTTGAGCGCCTCCCGCTCGACCTCGACCGCGACGTCGTCCGGGCTCTTCTGCGGGGTCCGCGGCCGGCCGCGCTGCGGCGGGCCACCGCTGTCGCCGGTGATCCGGCGGACCCGCTCGAGCACCTCGGACTCGTCGGTGTTGCCGATCATCCCGGCCAGCTGGCGGGCGTAGGCCGGCCGCAGCGCGTGGTCCTTGATCTGCGCGACCAGCGGCGCGGTCTTCTCCAGCGCGGCGACCCGCCCCTCGACAGTGTCGAGGTCGTAGCCGGCCAGCGTGGTCTTGAGCACGAAGGCGATCAACGGCGTCCGGCGGCCCACCAGGTCCCGGACGGCGGCGTCGCCGTGCGCCTGCCGCAGCTCGCAGGGGTCGCGGCCGTCGGGCTCGACGGCGACGAAGGTCTGCCCGACGAAGCGCTGGTCCTCGGCGAAGGTCTTCATCGCCGCGGCCTGCCCGGCGGCGTCGCCGTCGAAGGTGTAGATGACCTCCCCGCGGAACTCGTCCTGGTCCATCAGCAGCCGGCGCAGCACGCTGATGTGCTCGGGGCCGAACGCGGTCCCGCACGAAGCGACCGCGGTGGTCACCCCGGCCAGGTGGCAGGCCATGACGTCGGTGTAGCCCTCGACGACGACGGCCTGGTGGCGGCGGGCGATGTCCCGCTTGGCCCGGTCGATGCCGTAGAGCACGCTGCTCTTCTTGTAGAGCGGCGTCTCCGGGGTGTTGAGGTACTTGGGGCCCGGGTCGTCCTCCATCAGCTTGCGGGCGCCGAAGCCGATGACGTCGCCGGTGATGTCGCGGATCGGCCAGACCAGCCGCCGGTGGAAGCGGTCGATGAGCGTGCCGCGGCTGGACTCCTTGGCCAGGCCCGCGGTCACCAGCTCCTGCTGGGTGAAGCCCGCGCCGCGCAGGTGGCGGGTCAGCGCGTCCCAGCCGCCCGGGGCGAAGCCGCAGCCGAAGTCCAGCGCCACCTGCCGGTCGAAGCCACGGTCGGCGAGGAACTGCCGGGCCGGCGCGGCGTCCGGGCTGCCCAGCTGCTCGGCGTAGAAGGCCGCGGCCGCGGTGTTGGCCGCGACCAACCGGGCCCGTTGCCCGACCTGGGAACGGTCGGGCGCGCCGGTGGGGCGGCCGCCGTCGTCCTCGTAGTGCAGCTCGAGGTTGGCCCGTCCGGCCAGCAGCTCGACCGCCTCGGTGAACGACAGGTGGTCGATCTCCTGCACGAAGCGGATGACGTCACCGCCGACGCCGCAGCCGAAGCAGTTCCCGGTGAGGATGTCGTCCTCGAGCGTGAAGGCGTGCGTCCCCGGGACCTCCGCGCAGAACACCTCCTCCACCCGGTCGGTCCACTCGACCGACCGGACGACCCAGCTCCTCCTCCAGTGCCGGGCCTCAGAGTGCTTCCAGGCCGTCCGTAGCAGAGCCGCCTCCAGGGCCCGCGCCGGGCGGGCCCGCAGGTCGGCGGAGGGGTCCGGCACCCAGCGCGCCACCTCCGCCTCCTTGCGTCCGAGGAGCGTGGCCACCGCCCGCCGCGTCGATCCCGTCCCACCGGCCGACGCGATCCGTGGGACGGGCCGTGTCACGGCGACGGACGACACCAGCCGGTCGCCGGGCAACAGGTCCCTGGTGACGGTCTCCCGTCGGTCCTGACGCCTCGGCCCGGAGGTGACGAACCAGCGGTGCTCGTCGGTCGCGTGGAGGACCTTCGTCCGGCCGTTGCGGGTGAGCGTCAGCTTCATCAGACGCTGCAGGCCGTAGGACCGGAACGGCGCCTCGACCCAGCGGCCGTCGCCGTCGAGCACCCGGACCGTGCGGCCGGCGAGCTCGCGGATGGGGACGACGCCGTCCTCGGTGAGGACCCCGGTCTCGCCGGCCAGGCAGTGGTAGAGGCCCCTCGACGGCGTGACGTGGAACGAAGGCGACTTCTCGTCGTGGAACGGGCACAGCCCCTTGAGGCTGCCGCCACCCGCGCGCTTGAGCTGCAGGTGGTCGCCGACGATCTCGTCGATCTTCGACCGCTCGCGGACCAGCGCGATGTCGGCGGCCCGGATGCGTCCCCGCCCGGCCATCAGTCCCCTCCTCCGCCGCCGTCGCCACCGCCGCTGACTCCGCCGGCGACGGCGGCATCCCGGCGCGCCAGGACGAGCTCCACCCACAGCAGGAAGACCTGCTGGTGCAGCGGCAGCGGCAGCGGCACGTCGGCGGTCAGGGTCGGCCGGGGCGACCAGCCGCCGGTCGTCCCGCCGACGGCCACCTGCCGACCGTCGTCGGTGTACCGCAGCGCACCGCGCCACAGCGACGCACGCGCCGCATGCAGCACCAGGCCCTCGAGGTCGACGTCCCACGTGCCGCGCCACCACGACGTCTGCCGGGCGCGCAGCCGCGCGGTCCCCGCCAGGTCGGCCGGCCACCGGCCGACGAGCTCCCGCCCGTCCTTCGCGAGCACCCACTCGCGGTCGTCGACGACGGCCGTGGCCGCCTCCTTCCAGTTCGAGGCCCGCAGCGTGGCGACGACGACGCCGTCGCGGAGCACGGGCCGCACACCCTTCCCGGTACCGGCCGCGCCGGCCTTGCCCAGCTCGAGCACGCGCCTCACCCGATCCCCGGCGCGCCCGCGACGCTCTCGCCGGTCGCGCGGTAGAGCAGGTACGCCGCCGTCTCGCGGAGGATGTAGCGGAACTGCGTGGTGCGGGTCTGCACCGCCGGGCCCTGCCGGGTCGGCGAGCTGTCGGCGGTGATGCCGGCGTCCTCGGCCATCCGCTCCGCGCGCATGGCGTGCCACGGGTCGGTCACCAGCACCGCCGAGGCCCAGCCGCGCTCGTCGAACGCGACGCCGACGGCCTGCATGCTCTCCAGCGTGTCCGCGCCTTCCTCGACGGCCAGCAGCGCGTCCTCCGGGATCCCGGCCTCGGCCAGGTAGGCGCGGCCGGACTCGGCCTCGGTGTACTGGTCGCCGTCGGCCTTGCCGCCGACGGTCACGACCACCGGCGCGACGCCGTCCTCGTAGAGCGTGCGCGCGTGCTCGAGGCGCGCCTCGAAGATCGACGACGGGACGCCGTTGTACTGCGCCGACCCGAGCACCACGATCGCGTCCGACGGCGGCTGCGAGTCCTGCCGCGCCGTCCACCAGATCGCGGTGGCGGTGGAGACGACGAGCAGGACGACGGCGAGCAGCAGGGCGCCCACCACCCGGCCCACCAGGCTCCCCGCACGCACGCCCACGCGTCATGGGTACCACGCGGGTCCGTCCGTCCGGGGACGGTGCGGCGGGTGTGCCGGGCTACCCCCGCGAGATCTGCACACCCGTCGTCATCAGGCGCCTGATGACCGCCACTGTGCAGATCTCGCGAGGCCCCTCACGAGCCCTCGCGCTCGGCTCCCAGGGCGGCGCGGCCGGCCTCGAGCCGGGCCACCGGCACCCGGAACGGCGAGCAGGACACGTAGTCCAGCCCCACCTCGTGGAAGAAGTGCACCGAGTCGGGGTCGCCGCCGTGCTCGCCGCAGACGCCCAGCTTGAGGTCCGGCCGCGCCGATCGGCCCTCCTCGACGGCCACCTGCACGAGCCGGCCGACGCCCGGCCGGTCCAGCGACTCGAACGGCGAGACCCCGAAGATGCCCTTGTCCAGGTAGGCGTGGAAGAACGCGGCCTCGACGTCGTCCCGGGAGAAGCCCCAGGTCATCTGGGTGAGGTCGTTGGTGCCGAAGGAGAAGAACTCGGCCGACGCGGCGAGCTCCGCGGCGGTCAGCGCGGCGCGCGGTACCTCGATCATGGTGCCGATGAGGACGTCGAGCTCGGCGCCGCACTCGCCGAACACGTCCGCCAGCACCTGCTCGGACTCCTCGCGGATCGCCTCCAGCTCCTGCACCGCTCCCACCAGCGGGATCATGATCTCCGGCCGCGGGTCGCCGCCGGCCGCCTTGCGCTCGCAGGCCGCCTCGGCGATGGCCCGCACCTGCATGGCGAACAGCCCCTTGACCACCAGGCCGAGCCGCACGCCGCGCAGCCCCAGCATCGGGTTCTGCTCGTGCAGCCGGCGGACGGCGGCCAGCAGCCGCAGGTTGGCCTCGTCCGGGTGGCCCTGCGCCTCGGCGACCGCCACCCGCACCGAGAGGTCGGTGAGGTCGGGCAGGAACTCGTGCAGCGGCGGGTCGAGCAGCCGCACGGTCACCGGCAGCCCGTCCATCGCCTCGAAGATCTCCAGGAAGTCCTGCTTCTGCAGCGGGGCCAGCGCGTCCAGGGCGGCCTGCTTGCCCTCGTCGTCCTCGGCCAGGATCAGCTTCTCCACCAGCTGTCGCCGGTCGCCGAGGAACATGTGCTCGGTCCGGCACAGGCCGATCCCGCGGGCGCCGAAGCGGCGGGCGCGGGCGGAGTCCTCGGGGGTGTCGGCGTTGGTGCGCACGTCCAGGCGCCGGACCTCGTCGGCGTGGGTGAGGATGCGGTGCACGCTGCGTACCAGGTCGTCGGCCTCGGTGGAGTTGGGGTCGATCTCGCCCTCGAAGTAGCGGACGACGGCGGGGGCCTCGACCGGCACCTCGCCGAGCCACACCTTGCCGGTGGAGCCGTCGATGGAGATGACGTCGCCCTCCTCGACGGTGACGCCGCCGGGGGCGGTGAAGCGGCGGTTCTTCGTGTCGACCTGCAGCTCCTCCGCGCCGCACACGCAGGTCTTGCCCATGCCCCGCGCGACGACGGCGGCGTGCGAGGTCTTGCCGCCGCGGCTGGTGAGCACGCCCTCGGCGGCGATCATCCCGGCGAGGTCGTCGGGGTTGGTCTCCCGCCGGACCAGGACCACCTTCTCGCCCCGGTCGGCCCACTGGACGGCGGTCTCCGAGGCGAACACCGCCTTGCCGACCGCGGCGCCGGGCGAGGCGTTCATGCCCTGGGTGAGCTGGGTGGCGTCCCCGCCGGAGACGAACCGCGGGAACATCAGCTGGGCCAACTGGTCGCCGGTGACCCGCCGGACCGCCTCGTCCATGTCGATGAGGCCCTCGTCGACCAGCTGGGTGGCGATCCGGAAGGCCGCGGCCGCCGTCCGCTTGCCGACCCGGGTCTGCAGCATCCAGAGCTTGTTGCGCTCGACGGTGAACTCGATGTCGCACAGGTCGCGGTAGTGCGACTCCAGCGTGCTCATGGTCGACAGCAGCTCGCGGTAGGCGCCCTCGTCGATCCGCTCCAGCTCGGGCAGCGGCACGGTGTTGCGGATGCCGGCGACGACGTCCTCACCCTGCGCGTTCTGCAGGTAGTCGCCGTACACGCCCTGCTCGCCGGTGCCGGGGTCACGGGTGAACGCCACGCCCGTGCCCGAGTCCATGCCGAGGTTGCCGAACACCATGGAGCAGACGTTGACGGCGGTTCCGGCGTCCGAGGGGATGCGCTCGCGGCGGCGGTAGAGGACCGCCCGCTCGGAGTTCCACGAGTCGAAGACGGCGTTGATGGCCAGGTCCAGCTGCTCGCGCGGGTCCTGCGGGAAGTCGCGGCCGCAGTGCTCGCGCACGATGGCCTTGAACCGGCCGATGACGTCCTCGAGGTGCGCGGCGTCGAGGTCCAGGTCGGACTCGGTGCCCTGCTCGCGCTTGACCTCCTCGAGGGCCTCGTCGAACAGCTCACCCTCGATGCCGAGCACGGTCTTGCCGAACATCTGGATCAGCCGGCGGTAGGAGTCCCACGCGAAGCGCTCGCTGCCGGACTGGGCGGCCAGCCCGCGGACCGACTCGTCGTTGAGGCCGACGTTGAGGACGGTCTCCATCATCCCGGGCATCGACGCCGCGGCCCCGGAGCGCACCGAGACCAGCAGCGGGTCCGCCGGGTCGCCGAGGGTCTTGCCCATCGCCTTCTCCAGCGCGGTCAGGTGCTCGGTGACCTGGTTGGCGAGGTCCGGCGGGGTGTTGCCGTGCTCGAGGTAGTGGCGGCAGGCGTCGGTGGTGATGGTGAACCCGGGCGGCACCGGCAGCCCGAGGTTGGTCATCTCCGCCAGGTTGGCGCCCTTGCCGCCCAGCAGGTCCTTCTGGTCCTTGTTGCCCTCGCTGAAGTCGTAGACCCAGGTGACCGTCCCGGTACCGCTGCCCACCGTGCACCTCCGCGCTCGTCCGCCGGCTGGTCGCTGCCTGCCGGGGACGGCGCCCCGGGTCCCCCGTCCGCCGCCCCAGCGAGCCCGGCCCGAGGCGTAGACGTCTCATACGTCCGCTCGGGGCCAGGCAGTGATGGTGGCCCACCGGTCGGTGACACGCCAGCCTGCGGCGCAGGACGGTGCGGGCGGCCCCGTCCCGGGCACCGCCGCGCGCCCTGGTGACGTCCTGGAACGACCGTCAGCCAGGGGCCGCGCGACGTGGGGGGAAGGGCGGTGCTCCGTCAGCCGGCCGAGGTCCCGCAGACGCGGGCGCCCTGCTCGCTGACGACGGTGAGGGTGGTGGTGCTGCCGTCGCTCCAGGCGACGTCGACGCGCTGCACCGGTGCGCCGTCCAGCTCGTCGGCGATGGTGCCCGCGATCTGCCCGGTGCCCCCCGCGGCGTACTCGGTGGGCAGCGCCGCGGGCGCCATCCGGGCGCGTTCGTCGGCGCACAGCAGGCCGTGGGCGGTCTCGACGTCGTCCTGGGCCAGCGCGGCGAGGAACACCCCGGTGACCTCGCGGGCCTGCTCCTCCGGGCTGCCCTTGACCAGCGGCAGCCCGACGGCCATGCCGACGGCGACCGCCACGGTCCCGCCGATCACCGCGAGGATCAGCGCGCGCGCCGGGCGCGGGGTGCCGGTGTGCAGCGGCGCCGGGTCGTCGTCGTAGAGGTAGGGGCCGTCACTCATGGCACTCACCCGCCGCTCACGAGCAGCTCGGCCCCGGCCGGCGGCCGGGGGTCGTCGCGGTCGGCCAGCCAGCCCTCGGGCAGCGCCACGGGACGCGGGGGGCTGGTGCGCCCGCGCGGCCCGCCGAGCACCGCCTCCGGGTAGGGCTGGTCGGGGATGCCGGCCAGCAGCTCGGCCAGCTCGTCGAGGGAACTGACCATGGCCAGCGCGCGGCGGACGTCGGAGCCGACGGCGAACCCCTTCAGGTACCAGGCGACGTGCTTGCGGAAGTCGGTGCAGCCGTGCAGCTCGCCCTGCTCCTCGGAGAGCAGCGTGGCGTGCCGGTGCATGACCGCGGCCACCTCCCGCAGCGTCGGCAGGGCGCGGCGGCTCTCGCCCGCGAAGGCGGCGGCCAGGTCGCCGAACAGCCACGGCCGGCCCAGGCAGCCCCGCCCGATGACGACACCGGCGCACCCGGTCCCGGCGACGATCCGCAGCGCGTCGTCGGCCTCCCAGATGTCCCCGTTGCCGAGCACCGGGATGTCGACGGTCTCGACCAGCCGCGCGATCGGCGCCCAGTCGGCGGTGCCGCTGTAGAGCTGGTCGGCGGTGCGCCCGTGCAGGGTGATCGCCGCGGCGCCCTGGTCCTGCGCGATCCGCCCGGCGTCGAGGTAGGTGACGTGGTCGGCGTCGATGCCGATGCGGGTCTTCACCGTGACCGGGACGTCGCCGGCGGCACGGACGGCCGCCCGCACGATGTCGGCGAACAGCACGCGCCGCCACGGGAGCGCCGAGCCGCCGCCCTTGCGGGTCACCTTGGGCACCGGGCAGCCGAAGTTCAGGTCGATGTGCGCCGGGCGGGTGCCGGCGACGCCCTCGTCGACCAGCATCTCCACCGCGCGGCCGACCGTGGCCGGGTCGACGCCGTAGAGCTGGACCGAGAAGGCGTCCTGCTCGTCGGGGGTGGCGCGGACCATCTGCAGCGTCTTCTCGTTGCGCTCGACCAGCGCCCGCGTGGTGATCATCTCGCAGACGTAGAGGCCGGCGCCGAACTCCCGGCACAGCGTGCGGAAGGCCGGGTTGGTGATGCCGGCCATCGGCGCGAGCACCACGGCCGGGTCGACGGTGAGCGGGCCCAGGCGCAGCGGAGCGGGGCCGGTCGCGGGGGACGACGGCCGCTCGAGGACGCTGCTGCTCACGGTCCCAGGGTAGGTGGCGAGCCGGATCACCCCCGTCGGCGGTTTCCGCGGAAACCGCCGCGCGGCGGTCGCGGGCACCCGCCCTGGTGCGGGACTCTCCGTGTCCGCCGCGCGGGGAGCGGGCCCCCGCCGGGCCGCCGGACCCGTGACCAGCCCCTTCGCGACGGGGCCGCTCCTATGCTCCGCGCAGCGTGCGCCGGGACGGCGTCCACCGGGGTGGCCGGCGCACGGGTCTGCTCTCCGAGGGAGCCCGCGGGATGAGTCCACGGCGGTTCGGCGACTACGAACTCGAGGCGCTCATCGGCGTCGGCGGCATGGGAGAGGTCTGGCGGGCCAGGGACACCCGACGGGACCGGTGGGTCGCGCTCAAGCTGCTCCCCGAGAGCCTCAACCGGGACCCGGAGTTCCTGAGCCGCTTCCGCCGGGAGTCCCACGTCGCCGCGCGGCTCCGTGAGCCGCACATCATCCCGATCCACGACTACGGCGAGATCGACGGGCGGCTGTTCATCGACATGCGCCTGGTCGACGGCCGGGACCTGGCCGAGATCCTCACCGAGGGTCCGCTGCCGCCGGCCCGCGCCGTGGTGCTGCTGGCGCAGGTCGCCGACGCCCTCACCGCCGCCCACGCCGACGGCCTCGTGCACCGCGACGTCAAGCCCAGCAACATCCTGGTGACCGCCAACGACTTCGTCTACGTCGTCGACTTCGGCATCGCCCGGTCGGTGGGCAGCACCCGCACGTCGCTGACGATCACCGGCGCGACCGTCGGGACCCTCGACTACATGGCCCCCGAGCGGTTCACCCACCAGAGCATCGACGGGCGGGTGGACGTGTACTCGCTGGCCTGCGTCCTCGCCGAGTGCCTGACCGCCACCCGGCCCTTCCGCGGGGACGACCTGCCGGCCCTGCTCTTCGCCCACCTGAACTGCGACCCGCCGCGGCCCAGCGAGATGGTGGACGGCGTCCCCGCGGCCATGGACGACGTCATCGCCCGGGGCATGGCCAAGCGGGCCGACGACCGGTTCGCCACGCCGACCGAGCTGATCAGCGCCGCCCGGGCAGCCCTGGAGTCCGGTCCCGCACCCACCGTCCGCGCCTCCGCGACGGTGCCCGCCGCCCTCCCGCCGACCGTGGCACCGCCGCATCCCCCGTCCCCGTCACCGGCGGGCGTCGGGGTGGTGTCCCGGGACGGCCGGCACAGCTCGGTGGACCAGCTGCCCCCGCCGTCGGCACCGGGCACGACGCTCGCCCCGCCGTCCTCCAGGAGCCCGCGGGGACGGCGCAGAGCCGTGCCGGCCCTCGTCGTCGCGGCGGTGCTGGCGCTGGTGGCCGGCACGTACGCCGTCCTGCGCGGACCGTGGGCCGACGACGACGACGGTGCGGCCGCCTCGGCGGACGCGGGCTCGGCCGCCGCGGCCGAGCCGGACACGTCGGCGGTGCCGGCCCCGGCGCCGCCCGCCCAGAGCATGGCCATCCCGACCGTCGACCCCGAGGCCATCCCGGTCCGGCCCACTCCCGGCTACCTCGAGCTGTCCCCCGACGGCCGGTTCGCCTACATCGCCCACCGGGACGAGCGGATCCTCTCCGTCCTCGACACCACCACGCGGACGGTCAACGGCACCATCGACATCGACGCCGGCCCCCCGCACTTCCTCACCTTCACGCCCGACGGGAGCCGGGCCTACGTCACCGTGACCAACGCGCCGGAGTACACGGAGAACTTCGTGGTCGCGGTGGAGACAGTCACCAACGAGGTGAGCGCGCCGGTCCCGGTGGGGCTGCGGCCCTCCACGCCCGACACCTCCCCCGACGGGCGGCTGCTCTACGTCCCCCTGCACGACGAGCGCCGGGTCGAGGTCCTCGACACCGCCACGATGCGGGAGGCCGACTCCTACGAGGTGGTGCCCAACCCGCACTGGATCGAGGTCAGCGCCGACGGCCGGTGGGGCTACACCGCCAACCACGAGTCCAACCAGGTCAGCGTGCTCGACCTGCACGACGGCGGCCGGGTCCTGCTCACCCTCCCGGCGGGGACGTCCCCGCACAGCGTCGCCATCTCCCCCGACGGGACGCGGGTCGCCGTGACCAACTTCAACAGCGACGACGTGACGGTCATCGACACGGCGGCGAACACCGTCGTCGGGACCGTCGCCGTGGGCAGCAACCCCCAGGACATCGCCTACGCCCCCGACGGCCGGCACTTCTACACCGCCGACGTGGACAGCGACACCGTCACCGTGGTCGACACCGCGACCCTGGAGGTCACCGCACGGGTGCCCGCCGGGGACGGCCCGACCAGCGTCGACGTCGCCCCCGACGGGGTGAAGGCCTACGTCACCGGCCTCAACAGCGCCACGGTCACCGTCCTCACCGTCGGGGCGCCCTGAGCGAGGACCCCGTCCTCCCCACCCCTCGCCGGCTCGGGACGGGGCCACCCCGGCGGTCCGGCTGGCTCAGCAGACGGGCAGGCGGGTCTTCAGGTAGGTCTCGACCCGGTCCAGCCCGATGCGCTCCTGGCTCATCGAGTCGCGCTCGCGGACGGTCACCGCCTCGTCGGTGAGGGTGTCGAAGTCGACGGTGAGGCAGAACGGCGTCCCGATCTCGTCCTGCCGCCGGTACCGGCGCCCGATCGCGCCGGCGTCGTCGAAGTCGACGTTCCAGCTCTGCCGCAGCGTCGCCGCCAGGTCCCGGGCCTTGGGCGAGAGGTCGGCGTTGCGCGACAGCGGCAGGACGGCGGCCTTCACCGGCGCCAGCCGCGGGTCGAGCCGCAGCACCGTGCGGGTGTCGACGCCGCCCTTGGCGTTGGGCGCCTCGTCCTCGGAGTAGGCCTCGATGAGGAACGCCATCAGCGAGCGGGTCAGGCCGGCGGCCGGCTCGATGACGTACGGCGTCCAGCGGGTGTTGGTGGCCTGGTCGAAGTAGGTGAGGTCGGCGCCGGAGTGCTCCGAGTGCGTCTTCAGGTCGAAGTCGGTGCGGTTGGCGATGCCCTCGAGCTCGCCCCACTCCGAGCCCTGGAAGCCGAAGCGGTACTCGATGTCGACGGTGCGCGTCGAGTAGTGCGAGAGCTTCTCCTTCGGGTGCTCGTAGTGCCGCAGGTTCTCCCGGGCGATGCCGAGGTCGGTGTACCAGCGGGTGCGCTCGTCGATCCAGTACTGGTGCCACTGCTCGTCGGTGCCGGGCTCGACGAAGAACTCCATCTCCATCTGCTCGAACTCGCGGGTCCGGAAGATGAAGTTGCCGGGGGTGATCTCGTTGCGGAAGGACTTGCCGATCTGGCCGATGCCGAACGGCGGCTTCTTCCGGGCCGCGCCCATCACGTTGGCGAAGTTCACGAAGATGCCCTGGGCGGTCTCCGGGCGCAGGTAGTGCAGCCCGTTGTCGTCCTCGACCGGGCCGAGGTACGTCTTGAGCATCATGTTGAAGTCGCGCGGCTCGGTCCACGCGCCCTTCGTGCCGCAGTTCGGGCAGGCGATGTCGGCCAGGCCGTTCTCCGGCGCCCGGCCCTTGCGCGCCTCGAACTCCTCCTCGAGGTGGTCGGCCCGGAAGCGCTTGTGGCAGCTCTGGCACTCGGTGAGCGGGTCGGTGAAGACGCCGACGTGACCGGAGGCCACCCAGGTCTGCCGCGGCAGGATCACCGAGGAGTCCAGGCCGACGATGTCGTCCCGGCTCTGGACGACCGTGCGCCACCACTGCCGCTTGATGTTCTCCTTGAGCTCGGTGCCCAGGGGGCCGTAGTCCCAGGCGGAGCGGGTGCCGCCGTAGATCTCGCCCGACGGGAAGACGAACCCCCGGCGCTTGCAGAGGTTCACCACCTTGTCGAGGCGGGCGGGGTCGTGCTTGGCGGTGCTGGCGCTCACGGCGGGGGGCTCCATCCGGCTGGCGGTCGGCGGGTTGACCCGTCCACGGTAGATGCCCGCACCTGCCTGCTCAGCCGCCGCCCGGCCCGGCCCAGCCGCCCGCCCAGCCGATGAGGTCGACGTCGCCGTCGATCGTGGCTCCCCGCCACAGCATGACGAGCAGGACGGCGCCGAGGACGAACAGCGCGACCACGACGGCCGCGATCCACGGCCACGTGCGCCGGCGTCGCCGGGGCCTCGGGCCGACGGCGACGCCGGCGCGCAGCGTGCCGTCCAGCTCCAGCGTGCGGTCGGGGTCCCGCGACGCCGGGCCGGAGAGGGTGACGGTCGGCTCGTCCGGGCGGACGGGGGGCGTGGCGAGCTCGCCGCGCGCGAGCTGGTCCCGCACGGCCCGGCCGGGCACCGGAGGAGGCCCGACCTCCATCGTGGGTTCCGCGGACGCCGGGGGTGGCCGGTCGTCCCGCTCGGGCTCGCTCATCGCGCGTCCTCCCTGCTCGGGTGCCGCGGCACGGTGGGTGCCCACGGACCGCGTGATCACCCCTCGACCGGCTGCTCCTCCGGGACGTAGGCGCCCGGCTCGTCCAGCGCGTGCTGCCACACCGCCGCCCCGGCGAGCTTCACCTGGGCGGCCGACAGCGCCCGGCGGTAGGCGCCGACGCCGTCCCACCGGGTGACCAGCGCCCACAGCCCGGGGTCGTCGGTGCAGCGGCCCAGCTCGCCGTCCCGGTACCCGGGGCGGGCGGCGAGGGCGGCCAGCAGGACGTCGACGGCGGCGGCGAGACCGGCCGCGTCGGCCGGGGACACCCGCAGCCGGGTCACCGCGAACACCCGTCGATCGTCGCAGACGGGCGATCGGTCACCGCCAGGGCGCGGGCGTGAACCACTCGCGGTCGAGGTCCTCGATGGTGTGGCCGTGCCACTGGATGTAGATCTCCATCAGCCGGCGGGGACCGTCCACGAAGCCCCACGCCTCCCACGCGGGGTCGGTGACCCCCGGCTGGCTCTGCCGGTACCAGCCGCCCTCCTGGAGCCGGTCGAAGGCCGGGTCGGCGACGGGGTCCAGGGCGGCGATCCGCGCGTCCAGCGCCGCCTGGTCGGGGTACTGGCCCAGCTCGACGTAGATGCCCGACGGCAGGGTGCACGTGATGTAGACGTCGGCCGTCGACGTGCTGAGCGGCGGGCTGACCTCGCAGGTGGCACCACCCCAGCCCCCGGGCCCCGGTTGGTCGGGGACCAGGTCGGGGAACGCCGCCGCGATGTCGGCGGCCTCCAGCCAGGGGCTGATCTCGACGTCCACGGAGCTCGAGGAGGACGGCGCCCCATCGGCGTCGAAGGCCACCACCGTGTAGGTGTGGCTCCCCGGCGTGAGCGCCTCGTCATCGGCGAAGGACGTGCCGGTGAGCTGCGACTGCACCACCTGGTCGTCGCGGCGCACCTCGTAGGTCTCGGCGTTCTCCACCGGGGTCCAGGTCAGACCGACGGTGGCGCCGTCCACCTCCGCCGCGAGGTTCGACGCCGGGTGCAGGGCGCTGACCACGGTCCTCGACTCGCTCAGCGCGGAGCGGTCCCCGCCGCTGCCCACCGAGCGGACCGAGTACGTGACCCGGACCCCGCTGCCGACCTCCGAGTCGACGTAGACCGACCCGTCCGACCGGCCGACCACCTCGCCGTCCCGGTGCACCTCGTACCCGGTCGCACCGTCGACGGCCTCCCAGCGGACCTCGACGCCCTCCGCGGTCGCCGCCGCCTCCACCTCCCTCGGCGCGTCGGGCGCCGACCCCGCGAGCAGGAACCACGCGGCGACACCGGCGAGGACGACGAGGGCCAGCGCGACCGCTCCCCAGACCAGGTACCGGCGCTGCCGGCTGCGGTCTGTGGGTCCGCCCGGTCCGGTCCCCGCCCCACCCCGGTCCTGGTCGTACGTCCCGCCCGGCCACGGCGGCCGGCCACCCGACTGCGGTCCCCACGGCGGCGGGGTACCGGGCGACTGCGGTCCCCACGGCGGCGGGGTGCCGGTCCCCTGCGGCGTCCACGACGGCGGGGAGCCCGGCGGTGGCCACGTCGCCCCGGACCCCGCGGTCGGCACCGGCGGCGCCGATCCCGGCGCCCCGGCCGGTTGCCGCACCGTCCGCACCACGGTGGGGGCGACCGGGGGCACGGCCCGGCTGGCCGCGTCGGCGAGGGCGCCGCAGGTGGGGAACCGGTCCGCCGGATGGGCGGCCAGCGCCCGACCGACGACCTGCCGCAGCCCCGGCGGCAGGGCATCGAGGGCCTGCGGGGGCGGCCCGCTCGCCACGGCGCCCATCAGCGCGGTCGGGGTCGGCTGGTCGAACAGCCGGCGCCCGGTCAGCAGCTCGTAGAGGACGCAGCCCAGGGCGTAGA
Source organism: Geodermatophilus sp. SYSU D01176 (assembly GCF_054050015.1). Taxonomy (NCBI): domain Bacteria; kingdom Bacillati; phylum Actinomycetota; class Actinomycetes; order Geodermatophilales; family Geodermatophilaceae; genus Geodermatophilus; species Geodermatophilus sp. SYSU D01176. Next base: position 25,760 of record NZ_JBJGYN010000052.1, read on the forward strand.
CGTCGACCGCGCCGGTGACCGGCCGCCCGTCCAGCTGCTCCGGTGCCGCGTACGGGATGCTGGCGAGGAGGTCACCGGTGTCGGTCAGCTGCAGCGACGCCTCGGTCGCGTGCGCGATGCCGAAGTCGGTCAGGTAGGCGCGTTCGATCCCCAGACCGCTGCGCGCCAGCAGGATGTTCGCCGGCTTCACGTCCCGGTGGACCAGGCCGGCGGCGTGGGCGTGGTCGAGCGCGCCGGCGATCTCCCCGACGAGCCACACCGCGCGGGCGGGGGCCATGGGGCCGTCCTGCCGCAGCACCTGGTCGACGTCCGGGCCGGGGATGTACTGCATGGTCAGCCACAGCCGGCCCTCGTCGAGCCCGCGGTCGTAGACCTTCACCAGGGACGGGTGGTCCAGGGTGCCGGCCAGCTCGGCCTCCCGGTTGAACCGGGCGACGAAGACCGGGTCGGAGGACAGCTGGGGGTGGATCACCTTCATCGCGTCCTGCCGCGGCAGGCGGGGGTGCTGCACCAGGTAGACCGAGCCCATGCCGCCGGCCCCGAGCAGGCGGAGGACCGTGTAGCCCGCGAACGACGTCCCCGTCTGCATGTCCATGACCGCTCCGAACGCCCGTCGGGTCGGCAGCAGCGCGTCGCGTGCCGCGCCCACGCCCGCCGTCGGGGTGGCAACGTAGCCACGCACCGACGCGGGCTGAAGGCGAACGTCGAGCTCAGCGGACCGACCGGCGCGACACGCCCGCGTGGCGTGACAGCCGACGGTCGCGCCGTCGACCTGCGGTGATGAGGACCGGCGAGGGCCGGAACCCGAACGGCCTTCAGGCGCTGCCGAAGCGGCGCTGCCGCGAGGCGTACTCCTCGCACGCCGCCCACAGGTGGCGGCGGTCGAAGTCGGGCCAGAGCGTGTCGAGGAAGACGAACTCCGCGTAGGCCGACTGCCACAGCAGGAAGTTGCTGGTGCGGTTCTCCCCCGAGCTGCGCACGAACAGGTCGACGTCGGGCATGTCGGGCTCGTCCAGGAACCGGGAGACGGTGCCCTCGTCGACCTTGGCGGGGTCCAGCCGGCCGGCGGCGACCTCGCGGGCGATCGCCGCGGCCGCGTCGGCGATCTCGGCGCGGCCGCCGTAGTTGACGCACATGGTCAGCGTGAGGACGTCGTTGTCCCGGGTGAGCTCCTCGGCGATCTCGAGCTCCTTGATGACGCTGCGCCACAGCCGCGGACGGCGGCCGGCCCAGCGCACCCGCACCCCGAGTTCGTGCATCTCGTCGCGGCGGCGGCGGATGACGTCCCGGTTGAAGCCCATGAGGAAGCGGACCTCCTCGGGGCTGCGCCGCCAGTTCTCGGTGGAGAAGGCGTAGGCGCTGATCGCCCTGACGCCCAGCTCGATGGCGCCCTCGACGCAGTCGAACAGCGAGGACTCCCCCGCCTCGTGCCCGGCGGTGCGCGGCAGCCCCCGCCGCTCGGCCCAGCGGCCGTTGCCGTCCATGACGATCGCCACGTGGCCCGGCACCTTCTCCGGCGGCAGCTGCGGCGGGCGGACCCCCGACGGGTGCGGGTTCGGGGCCTTCACCTCACGCCGCGGGACCTCACGCCTCACTCAGCAGACCTGCTTCCCGGCGCGGCGCCGTCGGCTCGGACCGGTCGACCAGCGGCAGCGAGCGCAGCCCGCGCTCCAGGTGCCACTGCAGCAGCGCGGCGACCAGCCCGCTGCCCTCGCGGCGGTTGGTGCCCTGGCTGGCCTCGGCGGTGTCCCAGTCGCCGGTGAGCAGCGCGTCGAGCAGTTCGATGGTGGCCGGGTTGGGCATCGCCGAGCCGGTGGGCCGGCAGGGCGGGCAGACCATGCCGCCGGCGGGCACCGAGAAGTGCCGGTGCGGGCCCTCCTCACCGCAGCGGGCGCAGCCCCCCAGCGCCGGCTCCCACCCGGCGACCGACATGGCGCGCAGCAGGAAGGCGTCGAGCACCAGGCCCGCCGGGTGGGTGCGCTCGGACAGCGCCCGCAGGGCCCCCACGACGAGGAGGAACAGCCGCAGCGAGGGCTCCTTCTCCTCGGCGGTGAGCCGGTCGGCGGTCTCCAGCACCGCGGTGCCGGCGGTGTAGGCCGGGTAGTCGGCGACGATCGGCTGCCCGTAGGCGCGGATCGACTCGGCCTGGCTGACGATGTCGAGCGTGCGGCCGGTGTAGAGCTGCAGGTCGACGTGGCTGAACGGCTCCAGCCGGGCGCCGAACTTGCTCTTGGTGCGGCGCACGCCCTTGGCGACCGCGCGGACCTTGCCGTGCCGGCGGGTGAGCACCGTGACGATGCGGTCGGCCTCGCCCAGCTTCTGGGTGCGCAGGACGATGCCCTCGTCGCGGTACAGCGACTTCGGCGTGGTCGACACGTCAGTACCCCAGCCGGTTCAGCTTCTTGGGGTCGTCCTGCCACTCGCCGAGCACGGTGACGTGCAGGTCGAGGTGCACCCGGGCGGCGAGCAGCGCCTCGATGCCGGGCCGGGCCTCACTGCCGATCGCCTTGATGACCGACCCGCCCCTGCCCAGGAGCATCGGCTTCTGGCTGGGGCGCTCGCAGTGCAGCAGCGCGTGCACCTCGACCAGCTCGGCGCCGTCCCGCTTGGGGTCGGGACGGCGGGTCATCTCCTCGATGGTGACGGCGAGGGAGTGCGGCACCTCCTGGAACACCTTCTCCAGGGCGGCCTCGCGGACCAGCTCGGCGATCTGCCGCTCGACGTCCTCGTCGGTGGTCTGCTCCTCCGGGTAGAGCGGCGGGCCCTCCGGCAGCAGGCCGACCAGCAGGTCCTCCAGCAGCTCGACCTGGTCCCCGCGCACCGCGCTCACCGGCACGACCTCGGCGGCCTCGACCAGCTGGCTCGCGGCGAGCAGCTGCTCGGCGACCTGCTTCCTGCTCGCGGCGTCGGTCTTGGTCACGACCACGACGACGGGCGCCGTGATCTCGCGCAGCTGGCGGGCGATGAACCCGTCACCGGTGCCGACGGGCTGGTCGGCCGGCACGCAGAAGACGACGACGTCGACCTCGGACAGGGTGTCGCGGACGACGTCGTTGAGCCGGCGGCCCAGGAGGCTCTTCGGCTTGTGCAGCCCCGGGGTGTCGACCAGCACCAGCTGCCCGCCCGGCCGGTGGACGACGCCGCGGATGGCGTGCCGGGTGGTCTGCGGGCGGTTGCTGACGATGCCGACCTTCTCGCCGACCAGCGCGTTGGTCAGCGTGGTCTTGCCCGCGTTGGGGCGGCCCACCAGACAGGCGAAACCGCTGCGGTACGGCGGCTGGTCCGGCGGCGTCACGTGGTCCATCCTCCCACCCGCCGCCGACACCCTCCGTCACCTCCCGGCGGTTTCCGCGGAGACCGCCGGGAGGGCGGCTGGGAGGATCGGCGCGTGGCGGGGCGAGGACGTGGCGGACCGGACCAGGCTGCCGCGGCGGTGGCCCGTGAGCAGAGGCTGCACGTCGAGCAGGTCCGCGCGCACCGCTTCACCGCCGGCTGGGGGCCGAAGCGCTCCGCGACGACCGTCCCGGCACCGCTGCGCTACTGGCAGTACCGCCCGCCGCGGCCGCTGGCGGTCGCGTTCACCGCGGCGCTCGTCGGCGCCTGGTTGGGTGTCTTCGGCTGGGGCGGGGGCTGGCCGGCAGTGCGCGACGAGCTGCCCCTGGTGCTGGCGGCCGGGGCCGTCGTCCTGCTGCTGAACACCAGCCGGACGACGGTCTCCGACCACGGGCTGTCCTTCGACGTCGCGGGCGCCCGGACCGACCCGTCGCGCGTCGTCCCGCTCGTCCAGGTCCGGGAGGTGCGTCGCGGACGCCCGCCAGAGGGGTGGCCCGCGGCGGAGCGGCGCGGCGGCTGGTGGCCGGGGCGCACGCGGGTCGCCGTCCGGCACGGCTCGGGCGACGGGGCCGGCGAGCAGGCGCTGACCACCTGGGTGCGCGACCCGGAGGCGTTCGCCGACGCCCTCGGCCGGCCGCTGGGCTGAGCCCGACCCACCGGGTCACCTCCGGCGATCCTCTGCCCCCGCCCGCGGCCGACGGCTACCTGTGGACGCCCCGCGGGCCCCGCTCTGCCCGGCGGCGTCCGCCCGGTCCATGTCGGCGAGCCAGGCAGCGACCCATGCGACCGCCAGGGCCACCCCACCAGCCACAGTGCGACACCCGCCACCGACCACCGACGCCGGACCCCCATCACCGCCGGCGGGACCGCCACGACGGCGACCGGCAGCCACAGGATGACCTGCCAGACGGCCACGAGGACGGCGTCGACAGCAGCCGGGACCAGGCGCTGACCGCGTGGGCCCGCGACCCGGAGGCGTTCGCGAGGCCCTCCGCCGGTCGCTCTGCCGAGTCGGGATCGACCCGGCGTCCCCACCGAGCAGGGTGTCCGGGCGGGGGGGGGGGGGGGGGGGGGGGGGGGGGGGGGGGGGGGGGGGGGGGGGGGGGGGGGGGGGGGGGGGGGGGGGGGGGCTCGGCGGGGGCGCGG
>NZ_JBJGYN010000053.1:0-28605 GCF_054050015.1 Geodermatophilus sp. SYSU D01176
CCCCCCCCCCCCCCCCCCCCCCCCCCCCCCCCCCCCCCCCCCCCCCCCCCCCCCCCCCCCCCCCCCCCCCCCCCCCCCCCCCCCCCCCCCCCCCCCCCCCCCCCACCTCCGTGGACCCGATCCCGAGGAGGACCTCCCGCGTGAAGAGCACCCCACGGTTCCTGCAAGGCGTGTACCCGATCACCGGGGAGGGCCTGGACAAGCCGGGCCCGGTCGACCCCGCGCTGCGCTACACGGTGCCCGGCGGCGCCACCGCGCAGGCCCTGTACTTCCGCGGCGGCAACTCCACCGACCACCTGGTCTACGTGCTGCTGGCGCGCGACGGGGTGCCGATGCGCTGGTTCCCGATCGGTGCCAAGGGCGACGTGCACGTGCCGCTCCGGGTCGTCGAGGACCTCCCCGGCGGCACGGTGGTCGAGCTGCAGGCCGCCGCGCCGATCGGCGTGACCGGCGAGCTGGTCGTCGATCTCGGGCTGGTGGAGGTCTGATGACGGCGATCCTGGGTGGTCGGCCCGCCGGCCTCACCTCGCTGCGCCTGGACGACGACGCCGCCGACACGCGGAGCCGGCTGGTGGTGGTCGGCAACGGGATGGCCGGCGCCCGGCTGGTCGAGGAGGTGCTCGAGCGCGGCGGCGGCGAGCAGTTCCGGATCACCGTCCTCGGCGACGAGCCGCACGGCAACTACAACCGGATCATGCTCTCGCCGGTGCTGGCCGGGGAGTCGCACGAGGACGACATCGTCCTCAACAGCCACGACTGGTACGCCGACAACGGCGTGCACCTGCGGGCCGGCGTCCGGGCGTCCCGCATCGACACCGCGGCCAAGCAGGTGCACGCCGACGACGGCAGCGTCGTCCCCTACGACCACCTGGTGCTGGCCACCGGCAGCTACTCGTTCATCCCGCCGATGGCCGGGGTCCGCCGCGACGACGGCGAGCTCCTGCCCGGGGTGTACGGCTTCCGGACCATCGACGAGACCCGCGCCATGCTCGAGGCCACCGGCCGCTGCCGGAAGGCGGTCGTCATGGGCGGCGGTCTGCTCGGCCTCGAGGCGGCCCGCGCGCTGCAGGGGCACGGCCTGCAGGTCGACCTGGTGCACGCCATGCCGCACCTGATGAACATGCAGCTCGACGCCGAGGCCGGCGCCATCCTCAAGAGGAGCGTCGAGTCGCTGGGCATCAGGGTGCACTGCGACGTCCTGGCCACCGAGGTGCTCGGCACCGAGCACGTCGAGGGCGTGGTGCTGAAGGACGGCCGCCGGCTGGACGCCGACCTGCTCGTCGTCGCCGCCGGCGTGCGGCCCAACAGCGACATCGCCGTCCGGTCCGGGCTGGAGGTCGAGCGCGGGATCGTCGTCGACGACCAGCTGCGCACCGACGACCCCGACGTCTACGCCATCGGCGAGTGCGCCCAGCACCGCGGCTCGGTCTACGGCCTCGTGGCACCGGCGTGGGAGCACGCCAAGGTGCTGGCCGACGTCCTGACCGGCACCGACCCGGACGCCGAGTACCACGGCAGCCGGACGGCGACCAAGCTCAAGGTCGCCGGCGTCGACGTCGCCACCATGGGGGTCACCACCCCCGAGCGGGACGACGACGAGTTCCTGGTCATCTCCGAGCCGAAGCGCGGGGTGCACCTGTCGGTGGTCATCCGCGACGACGTGCTGATCGGCGCCACGCTGCTCGGCGACACCCGCAAGGTCGCCTACCTGACCCAGGCCTTCGACCGCGGCGCGCCGCTGCCGGAGGAGCGGATCCGGCTGCTGGTCGACCTCTCCGACGGCGCGGAGGAGGTGGGCGTCGCCGAGATGCCGGCCGACTCGCAGGTCTGCAACTGCAACGGGGTCTCCAAGGGCGACATCTGCGGTGCCGTCGCCGGCGGCTGCGGCAGCGTCGGCGCGGTCATGGACGCCACCCGCGCCGGCAAGGGCTGCGGCTCCTGCAAGTCGCTGGTGAAGCAGATCGTCGAGTGGGCCGCCGACGGCGACCTCACCGAGGACCCGGCCGCCTCCTACTACGTGCCGGGCATCCCGATGGCCAAGCCCGAGCTGATGGCCGCCATCCGCGAGCAGGACCTGCGCAGCGTCTCCGCCGTCTTCGCCGCGCTCGCTCCGGGTGGCAAGGAGGACGCGAAGTCGAAGATGGGGCTGACCTCCCTGCTCAAGATGCTCTGGGGCGTGGACTTCGTCCCGGAGAAGGACGGCGAGTTCATCAACGACCGGGTGCACGCCAACATCCAGCGCGACGGCACCTTCTCCGTCGTCCCGCAGATGAAGGGCGGCGTCACCACCCCGGCCCAGCTGCGCCGGATCGCGGAGGTGGCCGAGAAGTACGAGGTCCCGATGGTCAAGGTGACCGGCGGGCAGCGGATCGACCTGCTCGGGGTCCGCAAGGAGGACCTGCCGGCGGTGTGGGACGACCTGGGCATGCCGTCCGGCTACGCCTACGGCAAGAGCTTCCGCACCGTGAAGACCTGCGTGGGCAGCGACTTCTGCCGGTTCGGCCTCGGTGACTCCACCCAGCTCGGCATCGACCTGGAGACCCGGTTCCAGGGCATCGAGAGCCCGGCGAAGATGAAGCTCGCCGTCGTCGGCTGCCCCCGGAACTGCGCCGAGGCCTACGTCAAGGACGTCGGCGTCGTGGCCGTCGGCAACGGGAAGTGGGAGGTCTACGTCGGCGGGGCCGCCGGGGCCACCGTCCGCAAGGGCGACCTGCTGGCCACCGTCGACTCCCCGCAGGCGGTGCTCCGGCTCACCGGCCGGTTCCTCCAGTACTACCGGGAGAACGCCAACTGGCTGGAGCGCACCTACGACTTCGTCCCGCGGATCGGCCTGGAGAAGATCCGGTCGGTGCTGCTGGAGGACAGCGAGGGGATCGTGGCGCAGCTGGACGCGAACATGCAGCGGTCGGTCGACGCCTACACCGACCCCTGGGGTCAGGACGGCAAGGAACCGGCCACCCCGGGCCAGTTCCGCACCGCGCTGCCGCTGGTCGCGCTGCCGGAGGTGCCGGTCCGATGAGCCTCACCGAGGAGCTGCGGACGACGACGTCGCACGTGGTCGGGCGGGTGGAGGACGTGCCGCCGGGGGAGGGGCGGGCCTTCGTCGCCGGCGGCGTGCAGGTGGCGGTCTTCCGGCTGCGGGACGGCTCGCTGCACGCCACGCAGGCCGCCTGCCCGCACGCCGGCGGGCCGCTCGCCGACGGGCAGACCGACGTCGACGTGCTGGTCTGCCCGCTGCACCTCTACGCCTACCGGTGGAGCGACGGCACCTCGACCTCGGGCGCCGCGCCGATCCGGCGCTACCCGGTGCACGAGTCCGGCGGCGAGATCGTCGTCGAGGTGTGAGGAGGGACCGGGGATCCCTCAGGCACCGGCCGCGGCATCCATCGGGCGCGGCCTCACCCCTCGCCCACGGTGCAGAGCAGGGGAGGCTCCGGAGGACGACACCCGCCTCCGCGAACCTCAGGCCCTGCTCACAGGTGGAAGCAGGGCCTGAGGTTCCCGGAGGGGACGTGCGGTGGGCTGGGGCTCGGCGCTGCGGCCGGGCGCGACGGCTACACCAGCAGCACCTGCTGGACGGCCGCGTCGCCCCCTGGGGGCGCTGCGCGGACCGGCGGCCAGGACGTCGGGCACCCCCAGCGTGACGGCGAGGTGCAGCAGCTGGGTGACCAGGTAGCCGTCGACCAGCCGGGCCGGCCGCTCGGCTGCGGAGCCGGGCACGACGGCATGGCGGTCCCGCCCTCAGCGGCCGGACGACGCGCTCAGCGGCGGGGGCGGGCGCGCACGTGCATCCGCTCGCCCTGCGGGCCGAACAGTGCGAGCACCTCGGCCGGCTCGCCGTACGGGTTGCCGATCCAGTGCGGGGTGCGGGTGTCGAACTCGGCGACCTCCCCGGGGCCGAGGACGACGTCGTGCTCGCCGAGCAGCAACCGCAGCCGGCCGGCGAGCACGTACACCCAGTCGTAGCCCTCGTGCGTCTGCAGCTCCGGGTCACCCGCGGGGGTGCGCGGCGCGTAGACCATCTTGAACGCCTGGATGCCGCCCGGACGCCGGGTCAGCGGGACGACGGTCATGCCCGCCGCGGCGGCGCGCGGCCGCAGGTGCACCCGCGGGTCGCCGGTCTCCGGTGCGCCGACCAGCTCGTCCAGCGGCACCTGGTGGGCGCGGGCCAGCGGCAGCAGCAGCTCCAGGGTCGGCCGCCGCTGCCCGGACTCGAGCCGGGACAGCGTGCTCACCGAGATGCCGGTCTGCTCCGACAGCTGGGCCAGCGTCCCCCCGCGCTGGCGCCGCAGCGCCCGCAGCCGCGGGCCCACGGCGGTGAGCACGTCGTCGGTCGTCGCCCCGTCGTCCGCCATGCCCGTCATTTGCCGGTCCGGCAACGTCATTTGTCAAGACGGCGTCCTCGGGGAGAGGCTGCCGCGCATGGACGACGACGCACGACACCGGCACGCCGAGCTCGGGTTCGACGAGGCCTCGTGGGAGGAGCGCTACCGCATCGCGCCCGCGCTCTGGAGCGGCCGGGCCAACGTGCAGCTGGTCGCCGAGGCCACCGGGCTGCCGCCGGGCCGGGCGCTGGACGCCGGCAGCGGGGAGGGCGGCGACGCGCTGTGGCTGGCCGCCCGCGGCTGGCGGGTCACCGCCGCGGACTTCTCCACGGTCGCACTCGCCCGGGCCGCGGCGGCGGCCGGGCGGCTGGACCCGGGGGTCGCCGGGCGGGTCGAGTGGGTGCACGCCGACCTCACGCGGTGGGAGCCGCCGGCGGGCGCCTTCGACCTGGTCTCGGCGCAGTACTTCCACCTGCCGCCGCAGGACCGCGACCCGGTGTTCGCCCGGCTGGCCGCGGCCGTCGCCCCGGGCGGCAGCCTGCTCGTCGTCGGGCACCGGCCCAGCGAGCTGCACACCGGCCTGCCGGAGATGTTCTTCTCGGCGCAGCAGGTGGCCGCGACGCTCGACCCGGACGGCTGGGACGTCGTCGTGTGCGAGGACCGCCCGCGGACGGCGAGCGGCCCCGCCGGGCACGAGCTGCCGGTCGCCGACACCGTCCTGCGGGCCCGCCGCCGGCCCTGACCGGTCACCCGTCCCGGCCGGTGAGCGGCTCGACCGATGCCAGCACGGTCTCGTCCGCGGCCAGGACCTCGATCGTCGCCGCCCCCCCGGGTGCGGCCTGCACGGCGAGCCCGTCGGCCAGGGGCAGCTCGGCCAGTGGCCTGCCGGTCCGGTCGAGCACCCGGGCGACGGCGGCCGGGGACTCCGCGACGACGGCCAGCGTCCCGGTCGCGGGGTCCCACAGCGCGGTGGGCTCGCCCGCCGGGGTGACGACGGGGGCGGTCCGCAGCCGCAGCTCGTCCGGCTCCGCGCCCGGGGGCCCGGCGAACCAGGCGAGGGCGACGGAGTCCACGCCCAGCTGACGCTCGAGCTCGTCGTCGTCCAGCAGCGGCGGCGGCACGGTCAGCGGGCGGGCGACCAGGGCCCAGCGCCCGCCGGGCACGTCGCCGGCGAAGAGCACGGCCGACCCCGCCGGCGGAGGCACGTCCGCGCCGACCCCGCGGTCGCTCCAGGAGAGCCGGAGGACCTCGTCGACGAACTCCGCGTCGCGGGCGAGCGAGCCCCGGGTCGGCCCGCCGTACCCGTCGGCCGGCGTCAGGGTGCCGCCGTCCGGCGCCTCGGCGATCGCGGTCGCCGGCTCCGCCGCGGGCCCGCCCGGCAGCAGCAGCTGGCCGGCTCCCACCGCACCCACGACCGCCGCGGCGACCGCGGCGAGCTGCAGCTGCGTCCTGCGGCGCGCCCGGTGCCGGCGCTCGACGACCGCGGCCAGGTCCGCGCGCGGCGGCGGTGCGGTGGCATCGGCCAGGGCGGCCAGCCGCGCCCGGAGCTCGTCGTCCCTCACCGGTCCTCACCACCGGCCGGCTGCAGCGGGGTGAGCGCGGCGCGCAGCCGGGCCAGGCCCCGGGCGGTCTGGGTGTTCACCGTGCTGGTCGAGCAGCCCATGGCTGCGGCGGTCTGCTGCTCGGAGAGGTCCTCGAAGTAGCGCAGCACCACCGCCGTCCGCATCCGCACCGGCAGCTCGCGCAGGGCCGCCCGCAGCTGCTCGTCGCCGTCCTCGGCCGGTGCGGCGGCCCGGTCGGGCACCGACTCCACCACCTGCTCGGTCGTCGACAGCCGGCGCCGCCAGCTGGTGTGGGCGTTGACCAGGACCCGGCGCACGTACGCCGAGGGGGTCCCGGACCGGCTCACCCGGTCCCAGTGCCGGTAGGTCGACAGCAGTGCGGTCTGCACGAGGTCCTCCGCGTGTCCGCGATCGCCGGTGAGGAGGACGGCGAGGCGGAGCAGGGCGGCCTGCTCCGCGGACACGAAGTCCGCGAAGCCCCGGTCCCCGTCGCCCACCCGCGCCTCCTCAGCCGGCTCCTGCTCTCTCCACGCACCGGGCCCCGCCGCAGACCCACAGCGGAGGTCACGGGCAGGTCACGATCTCCGGCGCGAGCAGGGTCAGGCGGGCGGCGCGAGCTCGGCCAGCGCGGCGGCGACGTCGTCGTCCCGCACGAAGCCCAGCGCCAGCAGCCGGTGCACCAGCACGCCGCGGCGGGTGAGCCGCAGGTCGGCCGGGCGCAGCCGGGGCAGCGCCGCGCCGCCCGGACGGGGTTGCGCCGGCGGCGGGTCGAGCAGACCGGTCCGCTGCAGGTCGGCGACGTCCTCGCGGGCGCCCCAGGCCGCCCAGCCCCGCGGGTCGTCGGCCAGCGGGGTCATCGGCAGCGGTGCCCGGTCGCGGCGGCCGACCCCGGCCAGCAGCACCAGCTGCCGCCACGTCAGCCCGGCAGCCAGCGTGAGCCCCCGGTCGACCACTGCGGCGTCCAGGTCGGGGGACGCGGCCACCTCGGCGAGCAGGTAGCCCAGGTGCCGCACCCGCCGCTCGTCGTGCGAGCAGCGGGCGGCGGCCACCACGGCCTCGGTGACCGTGTCGGCGGCCGAGCGGCTGCCGCTCCGCGGGGTGAAGAAGCCGTCGGCGCGCACCGGGCGCCCGCCGTGCGCCAGGGTCACGCCGTGCTCGACGGCGAAGGCCAGGACGGCGCCGGCGCGGGCCCGCTCCCGGGGGACGGCGACGGCCGCCGCCTCGTCGGCTGCCGCGCGGAGGACGCGGGCCAGCCGGTCCTCCAGCCGCACCGCCGCGCGGCCGCCGGGATCCGGGTAGACGAGCACCGCGGCGGTGCGGGTCATGGTGCCCGCGACCGCGGCGCCGGCCTCGAACAGGGCGCGGCCGGCGGCAGCGGGGTCCTCGGTCACGGTCACGCCGCCGATCCTCCCCACTGGCCGGGCCGGTGCGCACGCCGGTGCAGCGCGGCCTCACCACAGCGGGGGTGCGCCGGTGAGCACAACGGAACACGAGCTCTGCCCGGCAGCAACGGCGGGGGAACGACCGGCCGCCACCGTTCTGCCCCATGGCCGCCCCCATCTCCACCCCCCGACAGCAGACCGCGCCGGTCGCAGCCGCGACCCGCCCCGGCCGCTGGATCGACGACTGGCGCCCCGAGGACCCCGCCTTCTGGGAGTCCACGGGCAGACCGGTCGCCCGCCGCAACCTCTTCTTCTCGGTCTTCTCCGAGCACATCGGCTTCTCGATCTGGAGCCTGTGGTCGGTGCTCGTGCTGTTCCTGCCCGAGGCGGTGTACGGCATCGACCCGGCCGGGAAGTTCCTGCTGACCACGCTGCCGACGGCGCTCGGTGCCTTCGTCCGGCTGCCCTACACCTTCGCCGTCGCCCGGTTCGGCGGCCGCAACTGGACGGTCGTCAGCGCCGCGCTGCTGCTGGTGCCCACGATCGCCACCGCCGTCGTCCTGGAACCCGGCGTCGACTACACGACGCTGCTGGTCGTCAGCTGCCTGGCCGGCGTCGGCGGCGGCAACTTCGCCAGCTCCATGGCCAACATCAACGCCTTCTACCCGAACCGGCTCAAGGGGTGGGCGCTCGGCCTCAACGCCGGCGGCGGCAACCTCGGCGTCCCCGTCGTGCAGCTGGTGGGCCTGCTCGTGCTGGCCACCGTCGGCGTGGAGCACCCGCGGGTGGTCCTGGTCGTCTACATCCCGCTGGTCGTCGTCGCCGCGGTCGGCGCGGCCCTGCTCATGGACAACCTGACGACGGCGCGCAACCAGCCGCGGGCCATGCGCGAGGCCACCCGCGAGCCGCACACCTGGATCATGTCGTTCCTCTACATCGGCACCTTCGGCTCGTTCATCGGCTTCGGGTTCGCCTTCGGCCAGGTGCTGCAGAACCAGTTCGGGGAGGACTTCGCCACGCCGCTGGCCGCGGCGTCGCTGACCTGGCTCGGCCCGCTGCTGGGCTCGCTGATCCGCCCGCTCGGCGGCTCGCTGGCCGACCGCTTCGGCGGCGCCCGGATCACCCTCTGGACCTTCGCGGCCATGGCCGGGGGAGCGGCGATCGTGTGGACCGCCAGCCAGGTGGGGTCGCTGCCGCTGTTCGTCGTCGGCTTCGTGTCGCTGTTCGTGCTCAGCGGCGTGGGCAACGGCTCGACCTACAAGATGATCCCGGCGATCTTCCGCACCCAGGCCCAGCAGCGGGTGGCCGCCGGCGAGGACTCCGAGGCCGCCGACCGGCACGCGCTGCGCATGTCCGGCGCGCTCATCGGCATCGCCGGCGCGGTCGGCGCCTCCGGCGGTGTGCTGGTCAACCTGGCCTTCCGCCAGTCGTTCCTGACCACCGGCACCGGCGACTCCGCCTACCTGGTGTTCATCGCCTTCTACGTGGTCTGCCTCGCGGTCACCTGGACGGTCTACCTGCGCCCGCAGGCCCGCATGTCGGGGGTGTGAGAACGTCGCTGCTCCGCGCCAGATCTGCACAGTGGCGGTCATCGCGAGCCCGATGGCCGCCACTGTGCAGATCTCGGCGCTCAGACCGCCAGCCGGTAGCCGCGCTTCACCACCGTCTCCACCACGCCGGGGCCGAGCGCCGCCCGCAGCCGGGTGACGGCCATCTCGACGGCGTGCCCGTCCCCGCCGCCGGGCAGCCCCGCGACCAGGTCGGTCTTGGCGACGACGGTTCCCGGCCGCGCGGCCAGCGCGCGCAGCACCGCCATCGGGCCCGGTGCCAGCTCGACCACCCGCCCGTCGAGCAGGGCGGCATGCCCGCGCACCTGCAGGTCGCGGGCACCGACCCGCAGCACCGGATCGCGCTCGGGCAGCCGCGCCACCACCTCGCGGGCCAGGGCGCCGAGCCGGGCGCGCTCGGGCTGCACCGACGGGATCCCCGCGGCGTCGAGCGGCCCGGCGGTCACCGGGCCCACCGCCACCGGCAGGACGCCGGAGGTCAGCGCCGCGACCAGCTCGGCACCGAGGCCCAGCTCGTCGGCCACGGTGAGCAGGCTCGCGGCCGCGGGGGCGCTGGTGAAGGTGACCGCGTCGACAGTGCCAGCGACCACCGAGCGCACCAGGCGGCGCACCGGCTCGACGTCCTCCGGCAGCACCCAGCGGTACACCGGCACGGTCACCACGTCGGCTCCGGTCGCCCGCAGCGCCGCGACGAAGTCCGGCAGCGGGTCGCCGTGCAGCTGGACGGCGACCCGGCGTCCCTCCAGCGGGCCCTCCGCGCCGGAGAGCAGGTGCTCGAGCACCTCGGTCGAGGACTCCGACGCCGGTGACCAGGCGTCGACCAGCCCGCCGCCGCGGATCGCGCCGCGCGCCTTGGGGCCGCGGGCGAGCACCCGGGCCCCGCGCAGGTGCTCGACCAGCGGCAGGTCCCAGGCGTCGGCGGCCTCCAGCCACCCGCGGAAGCCCACGCCGGTGGTCGCGACGACGAGGTCGACCGGCCGCGCCAGCACCTCACGGGTCGCGGCGACCAGCTCGGCGTCGTCGGCCAGCGGGACGATGCGGATCGCCGGCGCGTAGACCACCCGGGCGCCGCGGCGGGCCAGCAGCGCCCCGAACTCCTCCCGGCGCCGGGCCGCGGTCACCGCGACGGTGTACCCGGCCAGCGGCAGCGGTGCCTCGGTCCCGGGCGGGGCCTCGGGCAGGACATCGGTCACGGTTCCCCCTCGTCGACGGCGCACGACCATGGTGCGTCGCCCCCGTTGCGGGGATGTGTCGGACGGGGGTCGGGCGCCTCACAGTCCGCGCGGCCCGGGCGCCCACCGCGCCAGCAGCACGCTGGCGTCGTCCTGCAGCAGCCCCTCCTGGTGTTCGAGGACGGCGTGCACCAGCCGGCGGGCCGTCTCCGGCGCGGACTGGCCGCCGGCGACCTGGCGGGTGAGCAGGTCCACCAGCCGCTCCTCGCCGAACTCGGCGCCGGACGCGTCCCGGGCCCCGGTGACGCCGTCGGTGTGCGCGGCCAGCCAGTCCCCGGGCTGCAGCGACTCCTCGGCCACGGTGGGGACGCCGGTCCCCAGCCCGAAGGGCACCCGCCGCCCGCCGGTCAGCGCCTCCACCACCGTCCCGTCCCGCAGCAGGTGCGGCGCCGGGTGCCCGGCGTTGACGTAGCGCAGCCGCCCCGTGGGGACGTCGAGCTCGGCGAGCACCCCGGTGACGGACGAGCTGCCGGGGAAGGCGTCCGCCACCACCTCGTCGATCCAACGGGCCTGGTCGGAGACGTCGCAGCCGTCGCGGCGGGCGCTGCGGTAGGCCGACACCGCAGCGGCGGCGAGGACGGCGGCGGGCAGGCCGTGCCCCATCGCGTCGAAGACGGCGAGAGACACGGTCGACTCGGACAGCGCGTAGTCGAAGGCGTCCCCACCCGCCTCGTAGGCCGGCTCGAGCATCCCGGCCAGCACGAACGACCCGCTGCCGGCCGTCAGCGGGGGCAGCAGCTGCCACAGCAGCTCGGCGGACGGGGTGCGGGACCGGGTGCGGCGGCACCGCTCCAGCCCGTCGCCGTACTGACCCATCGTCACGAGCAGGGAGCCGACCAGCTCCGCCAGCCACCGGCACTCCTCGCGGAGCCCGGGGTCGTAGAGCTCCACCGGCGTGCCGACCCGCACCTCCAGGACGCCCACCCGGTCGGCGCCGTCCACGAGGGGCAACCAGAGCCGGCGCACCCCGTCGGCCTCGGACGGCACCGGCCGCACCGACTGGAAGGCCCGGCCCGGCAGCGAGGCGTCGATGGACAGCGGGCCGGGGGCCGCCCGGCCCGACGGGAGCAGCGGCCACAGCCGCCGCTGCTCGTGGTCGGCGACGTGGACGGTGACCTCCACGCCCATCGCGGCGCCGGCCTCCGCGACCAGGGCGGGCAGCCGGTCCGGGGGAGCGGAGTGGGCCGTCTCCGCCAGGCGCAGCAGCGCGGCGAACGGCCCGCTGGGGCGGCCCCGCCGCACCGGCGGGTCGTAGGGGACCCGGTGCTGGGTGAACAGCTCGTCGAGCCGCTCGTTGACCGCGTGGGCGAGCACGTTCACCTCGCCGGGCTGCAGCGACAGCAGCCCCTGCAGGTGGCCCTCGACCTCGAACAGGTCCGCGTGGCCGCCGAGCGCGAAGTACCGCGTCCAGAGCTGGTCCAGGGTCAGGTCGGCGACCTCGAGGGCCGACAGCAGCGCACGGCGCTGCTCCTCCTCGGGGGAGTCCTGGGACCCGGCCGGCCCGGGACGCGCGGTCACCGGCGCCGGCGGACGGCGGAGTCGACCACCGCCCGGGCGGCGTCGGCCAGCGACCCGCCCTCCTCGCCCGAGCGGGCCACGAGCATGGCGAACGCGACGTCCTCGGGGACCCCGTCCCGGGCCATGAGGACCCCCTTGGCGGTGCTCACCAGGTCCCGCGTGCGGACGGCCTGCCGCAGCCCCTCGCTGAGCCGCCGGGCGCGTTCCCGGGTCTGCACGTTGGCCACGAGGATCGCCGCCTGTGCCGCGGCCAGCGTCAGCCGCCGCTCGGCGGAGACGTCGAAGGTCCCCGGCCGTTCCGCGTAGACCTTGAGCGCCCCCATCGCGGCGTCGCCGGTGACCAGCGGCGCGCTCATCGCCGCCCGCAGCCCCAGGGGGGCCACCGCCGCCGCCCACCGGGGCCACCGGCGGTCCACGGCCAGGTCGTCGACGCGGACCAGCTGGCGGCCGGCGGTCGCGGCCAGGCACGGCCCCTCGTCCAGCTGGTACTGGAGGGCGTCGGCCTGCTCGACGCGGGCGTCGGTGGACCCGGAACTGCGGCGCCTGCGCTCGTCGAGGATGGAGATGCCCGCCCCGACCGCCCCCGGGACGGTGTCCAGGGCCAGGGAACTCACCAGGCCCAGCGCGGTGGCCACCGTCTCCTCGGACAGCAGCAGCCCGGCCACGCGGGCGGAGACCGCCGACAGCTCGTCGGCGAGGGGCAGGTCCCGCGCGGGGTCGGAGCGCCGGTCGTCGGGTCCGGGGTGGTCGTGGTGCACGGGCATCTCCGGGAGGAGGCCGCTCGCCCGCCGGATCTGGACGGGGAGCAGCGCGAGGACCAGCGTAACGCCGCAGGGTCCGGGGGACCGGCTCGCTGTGCCGGGCTGGGAGGATGGGGGCGTGCCTCCCGCCGTCTCCGCCGTCCCCCGCCGGTGGCGGCTGCTGTGCGCCGCGGCCGCCACCGTCGTCGCCGCCGTCCTGACCTACGTCGGCGTGACCCTGCAGGAGAACGCGACCGGCGTGGCCCGGTTCACCGTCGCCGACCAGGTCGCCCTGGTCGGGTTGGGGCTGGTGCTCGGCGCGGGCCTGCTGGCCCTCGGCCGGCCGCGGGTGGACGCCGACGCCGAGGGCGTCCGGGTGCGCAACCTGGCCGGCGAGCGCCGGGTGCCCTGGACGGCGGTGCAGGCCATCCGCTTCGACCGCCGGTTCCGCTGGGCGACGCTGCTGCTCACCAACGACGACGAGTTCGCCGTGCTGGCGATCCAGGGTGCCGACGGCGACCGCGCGGTCGAGGCGGTCGAGGGGCTGCGGGCACTGCTGGCCGCCAGCCGCGCGCAGCAGCCCCCGCCTCCGCCGTCCCCGCCGCTGCTCTACGACGACTGAAGGAGGACCACCCTCCCCCCACCCCTGGCCCGCTCGGCGTGGCCCTGGAGGGTGGCTGTTCCGCAGCGCACCGGGGGGAATGACTCAGCCAGCGGCGACGCTGTAGCATGGGCGCGCCTCCCCGCTACACGAGGCGCGCGAACCACTGAGCGGCCCCGCCCCGGGCCGCTCGACCAAGAGGAGCCCGCTCCCACCTGGCGCCGTCGAGGCGTCCAGGTCCCGGATCGCGGCGCCCGGCCCTCCGGTCGGGCCCGCGGCGTGCACGAGCCCCCGGGCTCGGTGCACCCCGGCGAGTGGGCCCCGCGAGCAGCTGCTCGTGGGGCCTCTCTCCTGTCGGCGTCCGGTGACCGAGCGAGCCCCTCCCCATGCAGCAGCAGAGGAGAGGCCATCACCGAGCCCCGCATCAACGACCGTATCCGCGTCCCCGAGGTCCGCCTGGTCGGTCCGGAGGGCGAGCAGGTCGGCATCGTGCCGATCGGCGAGGCGCTGCGCCTGGCCCAGGACTCCGAGCTGGACCTCGTCGAGGTCGCGCCCATGGCCCGGCCTCCGGTGGCCAAGCTCATGGACTACGGGAAGTTCAAGTACGAGTCCGCCCAGAAGGCCCGCGAGGCCCGGCGGAACCAGGCGCTCACCGTCATCAAGGAGATGCGGCTGCGCCTGAAGATCGACCCGCACGACTACGAGACCAAGAAGGGCCATGTCGAGCGCTTCCTGCGGAGCGGCGACAAGGTCAAGATCACCGTGATGTTCCGCGGCCGCGAGCAGTCCCGGCCGGAGATGGGCTACCGGCTGCTGCAGCGGCTGGCCCAGGACGTCTCCGAGCTCGGCGTCGTGGAGTCCAACCCCAAGCAGGACGGCCGCAACATGGTCATGGTGATCGCCCCGCACCGGAACCAGGCCGCGACCGACGGCGCCCGTCGGCAGGCCAAGGCCGACAAGGCCGCCGAGGGGCAGGGCCCGCAGGCCTGAGGAAGGACCCTCCTGCCCCGCGCCGCTCGCAGGCTCGCGGCGGGGCCCGCAGGAGGGCCGAGGACCGCACCACCAGACGGCCGGTGCCGTGCGGCAGCTCCGTGCTGCCGTGCGGCGCCGACAGACATCGACGAGGACCGAGGACATGCCGAAGCAGAAGACGCACAAGGGCACTGCGAAGCGCGTGCGCGTGACGGGCAGCGGGAAGCTCATGCGCGAGCAGGCCAACAACCAGCACAAGTTCGAGCACAAGTCCTCGCGTCGCAAGCGCCGGCTCGACCAGGACCAGGTCATCTCCCCGGCCGACACCAAGAACCTCAAGAAGCTGCTCGGGCTCTGAGCGCCCCCTAGACGAGAAGGAGCCCTTCCGTGGCACGCGTGAAGCGGGCGGTCAACGCCCAGAAGAAGCGCCGGACGACCCTCGAGGCGGCCAGCGGCTACCGGGGCCAGCGGTCCCGGCTGTACCGCAAGGCCAAGGAGCAGATCCTCCACTCGGCGACCTACCAGTACCGCGACCGCAAGGTCCGCAAGGGTGACTTCCGCAAGCTGTGGATCACCCGCATCAACGCCGCGGCCCGCCAGAACGACATGACCTACAACCGGTTCATGCAGGGCCTCAAGCTCGCCGGCATCGAGCTCGACCGCCGCGTGCTGGCCGAGCTGGCCGTCAACGAGCCGGCCGCCTTCACCGCGCTGGTGGAGACCGCCCGCGCCGCCGTCGCCGCCGCGCCGGCCGGCGGTCAGGCCGCCTGAGCCTGGTCGACCGCACCCGCGACGCCGCCGGCGTCCGGCCCGCTCCGGGTCGGCGCCGGCGGCGTCGTCGTGTGTACGGGCGCGAGATCTGCACACTCGCGGCCTTCGGACCCCTGATGACGACCACTGTGCAGATCTGGCCGCAGGAGGAGGACGACACGACGGTGACCGAGCCGCTGACCGAGCGCTCGGCGCGGGTGGTGGCCGCGCGCAAGCTGACCCGGCGCCCCGGTCGCGACGCCGCCGGGCTCTTCCTGGCCGAGGGGCGCCAGGCTGTCGCCGAGGCGCTGGCCGACCCGGCCGGGGTCCGCGAGGTGTTCGCCACCGAGTCCGCCGCGGCGGCGCACCGCGACCTGCTGGCGGGCTCGCCGGTGCCGGTGCGGCCGGTGACCGAGAAGGCGGCGGCGTCGCTGTCGGAGACGGTGACCCCGCAGGGGCTGGTCGCCGTCTGCACGCTGCGGGACGTGCTCGCCGACGTCCTGACCGCGCAGCCCCCGTCGCTCACCGTGGCGCTCGCCGAGCTGGCCGACCCCGGCAACGCCGGCACCGTGCTGCGCACCGCGGACGCCTGCGGCGCCGGCGCGGTCGTGTTCGGCGCCGGCTCGGCCGACCCGTACGGCGGCAAGGCGGTGCGGGCGAGCGCGGGCAGCATCTTCCACGTCGACGTCGTCCGCGGGGCGCCGCTGCCGGACCTGCTGCCGCGCCTGCAGGCGGCCGGCGCAACCGTGCTCGCCGCCGACGGCGGGGGAGAGGTGACGCTCCCCGAGGCGACCGCCCGCCTGGCCGGCCCGGTGGTCTGGCTGTTCGGCAACGAGGCGCGCGGCGTGCCCGGCGACCTAGCCGCGCTGGCCGACGCCCGGGTGCGCATCCCGATGCGCGGGCGCGCCGAGAGCCTCAACCTGGCCGCCGCCGCGGCGATCTGCCTCTACAGCACCCAGCTCGCCCAGAGCTGAGCGCGACCAGCGGCTCAGCCCGGGGCGGGACCGTCGACGTTGACCACCGCAGGACCGCTACCGCCACGCACGACGACGATGGCCGACTGCTCGTCCGTGGGGTTGCCCTCGCGGTGGACGGCGTGCGGAGGCACGTAGAGGAAGTCGCCCGGGCCGGCGTCGAGCACCTCCCGCCCCCCGGCCCCGAACTCCATCCGCAACGCGCCGGACAGGACGTAGATCGTCGACTCGTGCTCGCCGTGGTGGTGCCAGCCCGAGACGGCGCCGGCCTCGGTGGTGACGTGGCCGGCCCACATGCTCCCGGTGTCCACCGCCTGCTCGCGGTGCATCCCGGGTGTCGGCTGTCCCTCGGTGCGCTCCCCGGGCCGGACCAGCCGCACCGGCGCGTCCTCGTCCATGACGCCTCCCCTCGGATCGGGACGGGCAGAGGGTCCCGCGCCGGGACGTCGGACTCAACCGGCGCTCCCGCCCGGCCGACGTGCCCCCCGGGCGGTGGGACGCCGGGTCAGCCGGTCGGCCGTGTCCCCGTCCGCGTCGCGTACATCCGCATGTCGGCCGAGTGCAGCAGCGCCGGGAAGTCGGCGCCGTCCCCCGGCCAGACGCTGACGCCGGTGCTCGCCCGCACGGTGACCTGCTGGTCCCGCAGCGGCACCGGGGAGGCGACCACCGCGGCCAGCTCGTCGGCGATGCGCCGGGCCTCGGCGGCCGCGGTGGCCTCGGGGAGACCGGTCAGCGCCACGAGGAACTCGTCGCCCCCGAGCCGGGCCAGCAGGTCGTTGCGGCGCAGCCGGCCGCGCAGCCGCTCGGCGACCGCGACCAGCAGCTCGTCGCCGGCCGCGTGCCCGAACCGGTCGTTGACCGCCGTGAAGCCCCTGAGGCCGACGAACAGCAGCGCCACCGCCTCGTCGCGGGCCCGGGCGTTCCAGATCGCGGTGTCGACCTGCTCGGCCAGCCGCCGGTTCGGCAGGCCGGTGAGTGGGTCGGTGTAGGCGAGCTCCTCGATGCGGGCCAGGTAGTTGCGGGTGCGGTCGCGCTCCTGCACCAGCGCCCGCTCGGCCTCCACGCGGGCGGTGACGTCCACCTGGATGCCGATGTAGTGGGTGGCCGTGCCGTCGGGGCCGGTGACCGGCGCGAGGTGCAGCTCGTTCCACCAGGTCGCGCCCTCCGACCCGCGCCGGTTGAGCACCGTCACCCGGCACTCCTCGCCGGCGTCGACCGCGCGGCGGACGGCGGCGACCGCGGCCGGGTCGGTGTCGGGGGTCTGCAGGAACCGGCAGTTGCGGCCCAGCAGCTCAGCCTTCGGCAGCCCGGCCAGCCGCCCGAAGGCGGGGTTGACGTAGACCAGCGGCTGGTCGGGCAGCCGGACGTCGACGATCGACACCCCGCTGGGGGTGGCCGCCAGCGCGCCGTGCACCAGGGTGTCGCCGGTCGCGCTGACGAGGACGCCGACGTCGAACCGGCCGGCCGCGGGCGCCGCCGGGAGGGCGCCTCCGGACACGGCGCGGACGGCACCGGCTCCTCCCGGCGCGGGGCGACCCGGGCCAGGAGCGCCGCGGTCGCCCGGACGACGGTGTCGCGGTCGTAGGTCAGGGCGTAGGCGAACCGGCGCGCGGCGTCGGGGCCGTCGTCGCCCAGGTCGCGGGCGAGCAGCGCGGCGGAGAAGTGCGGGCCGAGCACGGTGACGTCCCACTCGCCGCGGACCGGGTCCCCCGGGTCGAGCGCGGCGCCGCGCAGGCCGGGCAGGGGCTCGACCGGCAGGTCCTCGCCGAGGGCGCACACGAAGCCGGTGCGCTCCACCAGGTCGCGGTAGCGCAGCGTCGTCGCCGGGGTGAAGTGCCGGGCCTCCTGGAAGGTGGCGGCCACGACGCAGGTGGCGCCCAGCCGCAGCGCCTCTCGCTCGAGCTGCTTGGACAGCTCGATGAGCAGCACCTTGGGGGCCTCCCGCAGCGGGACGTCGATCGGCAGGCAGGCGAAGGGCGATGCGTCGGCGTCCTCGGTGACGGTGTCGGGCAGCTGCGAGGGCAGCACCAGCGATCCGTGGACCGCACCCCTCGACCGGGCCGGGGCCGGGGCGGCCGAAGTGCCAGCCCTGGCCCAGCGTGGCGCCCAGCGCGCGGGCCATGGCCAGGTGGGTGTCGTCCTCGATGCCCTCGGCGAGCACCACCGAGCCGGTGCGCTCGGCGTGCGCGTTCACCGCGTTCATGATCTCGGCGATCACCGGACCGGGGCGCTCCTGCACCAGCCGCAGGTCCAGCTTGACCACGTCCGGGCGCAGCAGCGGCATGAAGGCCAGCGACATCGCCTCGACGCCGACGTCGTCCACCGCGACGCCCCAGCCGACCGAGCGGACCCGCTCGACGGTGCGCAGCAGCTCGGCCGGCCGGGTGGCCAGCGCCCGCTCGGTGATCTCCAGGACCACCCGCAGCCCACCGGGGGCGGCGGACGCGATCGCCAGCAGCTCCTCCATCGGCGCCCGGTCGAGCACCTCGGGCTCGACGTTGACGAAGAGGGTCAGCGGCGCCCGCAGGCCCGCCGCGAGCGCGCCGGTGAGCGCGGCGTTGCGACAGGCGGCGTCCAGCTCGGCGAGGCGGCCGGCCTCCCGGGCGGCGGCGAAGAGGGAGTCGGGGCGCTCCAGCGGGCCCTGCGGACCGCGGGCCAGGGCCTCGTAGGCGACCACGCGGCCGGTGTCGAGCTCGACGATGGGCTGGAAGACGCTGCGCACCGTGCCGTTCCGCAGGACGTCGTCGATCGTCGTCACCGGGGCCGCGGGGGAGATGGTCACGTTCCCCCATCGGACCGCCGTCACCCGGGTTGAGCGGGGACGGCGGTGGCCTCGCCCGATCGGGCGAGCTCAGGCCGGCAGCGCGATGAGGACGACGGCCGCGCCGGCCGCGACCAGCCCGGCCGCCTGGGTGGCGGCCAGCCGCTCGCGCAGCACGACCTGCGCCAGGACGACGGTGCTGACCGGGTAGAGCGAGGCGAGGATGCCCGTGATCGCCAGCTGCCCCTGCTGGGCGGCGAGCAGGAAGAGCGCGTTCGCCGTCATGTCGCCGACGCCGGCCAGCAGCACGACCGGCAGCGCTCCGCGGGGGACCGACAGCGACCGGGCGGCCAGCCGGGCGGCGAGGACCACGGCTCCCGCCGAGACGACGCGCGCGGCCACCAGCGGGCTGAGCTGCGCGGCCTCGCCGGTGCGGTCGAGCAGCACGAAGAACACGCCGAACAGGACGCCGGAGACCAGCGCGGGCACCAGGCTCGCCGGCCGTGCGGTGCGCAGCGAGGCCGGTCCGCCCTCGGCCGCCACCAGGACGACGGCGACCAGCGCCAGCGCGATGCCGGCCAGCCCCCACGGCCCGATCCGCTCGCCGAGCGCCAGGCCGCCGACCACCGGCAGCGCGGCCGCCGTCACCGCGGTCACCGGCGCGACCACGCTCATCACGCCCTCGGCCAGCGCCCGGTAGAAGAGGACCAGCCCGGAGGCGCCCGCCGCGCCGGCCGCGGCACCCCAGGCGAGGTCGCTGCCGGTCGGGTCGCCGCCCAGCCAGGGCAGCAGGGGCAGCAGGGCGACGAGCCCGGCGAGCTGGGAGAGGGTGACGACGGCGAACGCGGTGGCGCGCCGGGCGGCCAGGCCGCCGCAGAAGTCGGCCGCGCCGTAGACCACCGCGCTGGCCAGCGCCAGCAGCACCGCCACGCCGTCCTCCGTCCCCGGCGCACCCGCTGTGTGCCGCCGCCGGCCTGTCTATCAGCCCGCGAGATCTGCACAGTGGCGGTGATCGGCGGGCTGATGGCCGCCACTGTGCAGATCTCGCGGGGAGGGACGCGGACCACCCCGGCGAAACCCGGCAGCGGCGCCGTCCGGGCCCCGGGCAGAATGGCCTCCCGTGTCTGGCGCCAACGACCCCTACGACCCCAAGCAGGTCGCCGCCCTCTCGCCGGAGGCCCTCGACGCCGCGGTCGCCGAGGCCCGGCAGGCGTTCGCCGGCGCCGGGGACCTCGAGCAGCTGGCCGCCGTCCGCCCGGCCCACCTCGGGGACCGCGCACCGGTGCTGCTGGCCCGCCGCGAGCTCGGCGCGCTGCCCCCGGCCGCCCGGGCCGACGCCGGGAAGCGGGTCAACGCCGCCCGGGTCGCCGTCACCGAGGCCTTCGAGGCGCGCAGGGCCGAGCTGGAGGCCGAGCGCGACGCCCGGGTGCTCGCCGAGGAGCGGGTCGACGTCACGCTGCCGTGGGACCGGCTGCCCCGCGGCGCCCGGCACCCGCTGACCACGCTCACCGACCGGATCGCCGACATCTTCGTCGGGATGGGCTACGAGGTCGCCGAGGGCCCGGAGCTCGAGGCCGAGTGGCTGAACTTCGACGCGCTCAACATCGGCCGCGACCACCCCGCGCGCACGATGATGGACACCTTCTTCGTCGCCCCCGAGGACTCCGGCCTGGTGCTGCGGACGCACACCAGCCCGGTGCAGGCGCGCACCATGCTCTCCCGCACCCCGCCGATCTACGTCGTGGCGCCGGGCCGGGTGTACCGGACCGACGAGCTCGACGCGACCCACCTGCCGGTCTTCCACCAGGTCGAGGGCCTGGCCGTCGACCGCGGGCTGACCATGGCGCACCTGCGCGGCACCCTGGACCACCTCGCCCGATCGCTGTTCGGTGCCGACGCGGTCACCCGCTGGCGGCCGTCCTACTTCCCGTTCACCGAGCCGTCGGCGGAGTTCGACGTGTGGTTCCCCGAGCACCGGGACGGCCCGCGCTGGGTCGAGTGGGGCGGCTGCGGGATGGTCAACCCGCGGGTGCTGGTCGCCTGCGGCATCGACCCGGAGGAGTACTCCGGCTTCGCGTTCGGCATGGGCATCGAGCGGGCCCTGCAGTTCCGCTCCGCCGTCGGCGACATGCGCCACTTCACCGAGGGCGACACCCGTTTCACTTCTGCGTTCGGAGTCGAGCAGTGAGCGAGCATCGCAGCGAGGAACGAGCGAGGAGCGGAGCGAACGGGCTGCGGAGCAGCGGAGGAGCACAGTGAGGGTCCCCATCGGCTGGCTGGCCGAGCACGTCGACGTCCCCGCCGGCACCCCCGTCGAGGACCTCGACACCGCCTTCGTGCGGCTGGGCCTGGAGGTCGAGGAGGTCCACCGGCCCGCGGAGGTCACCGGGCCGCTCGTGGTCGGCCGGGTGCTGGAGATCGAGGAGCTGACCGGCTTCAAGAAGCCGATCCGCTGGTGCCAGGTGGACGTCGGCGAGGCCGAGCCCCGGGGCATCGTCTGCGGCGCCACCAACTTCGCCGTCGGCGACGCCGTGGTCGTGGCGCTGCCCGGCGCCGTGCTGCCCGGCGGCTTCGCGATCGCCGCGCGGACGACCTACGACCGCGTCTCCGACGGGATGATCTGCTCGGTCCGCGAGCTCGGCGTCGGCGAGGACCACGCCGGGATCCTGGTGCTGGGCGACGACGCCCCGGCCCCGGGCACCCCGGCCGGCCCGGTGGTCGGCCTGGACGACGTCGTCATCGAGCTGGCCATCACCCCCGACCGCGGCTACTGCCTGTCCATGCGCGGTCTCGCCCGGGAGATGGGCACCGGCCTCGGCGTGCCGTGGCGCGACCCCGGCGCGCTCGATCCGCCTCCCTGGTCCGGCGAGCCGGCCTGGTCGGTCGCCGTCGAGGACGCCGACCGCTGCGACCGCTTCTCCATGATCGCGCTGGAGGGCCTGGACCCGACCGCGCCGACCCCGTGGTGGATGCGCCGGCGCCTCGCGCAGTCCGGCGTCCGCAGCATCTCGCTGGCCGTCGACGTCACCAACTACGTGATGCTCGAGCTCGGCCAGCCGATGCACGCCTTCGACCGCGACCGGGTCCGCGGGCCGATCGTCGTCCGCCGGGCGCGCGAGGGCGAGCGGCTGACCACCCTGGACGGCGCCGACCGCGCGCTCTCGTCGGATGACCTGCTGATCACCGACGACTCCGGCCCGATCGGGCTGGCCGCGGTCATGGGCGGCGCGTCGACCGAGATCGGCGACGGGACGTCGAACGTGCTGCTGGAGGCGGCGCACTGGGAGCCGACCGGGGTGGCGCGCACCGCCCGCCGGCACCGGCTGCCCAGCGAGGCGGCCAAGCGCTTCGAGCGCGGCGTCGACCCGGAGATGACCGTGGCCGCGCTGACCCGCGCCGTCGCGCTGCTGGCCGAGTACGGCGGCGCGCGCGTCGTCGGCTCGCCGGTGGACGTCGACACCCGTGGGCCCCGCCCGACGATCGCGCTGGACCCCGCGCGGCCCGGCCGGGTCGCCGGCGTGCCGTACCCGCCGGCGCGGGTCACCGCGCTGCTGACCGCGGTCGGCTGCACGGTCGACGGCGACGACCCGCTCACCGTCACCCCGCCGTCCTGGCGGCCCGACCTCACCGATCCCGCCGACCTGGTCGAGGAGGTCGTGCGGCTGGCCGGCTACGACGACGTCCCCTCGGTGCTGCCCACGGCGCCGCCCGGGCGCGGCCTGACCGAGCGCCAGCGCCGCCGGCGCGCCGTCGGGCGGGCGCTCGCGGAGTTCGGCTATGTCGAGGCGCCCTCGTTCCCGTTCGTCGGGACGGCGGCCCTCGACGCGCTGGGCCTGGACGCCGACGACCCGCGCCGGCAGGTCGTGCTCGTGCGCAACCCGCTGTCGGAGGAGGAGCCGGCGCTGCGGACGACGCTGCTGCCGGGCCTGCTGGCCGCCCTGGCCCGCAACCTCTCCCGCGGCATCCGCGACGTCGCGCTGTTCGAGCACGGCGCGGTCTTCCCGGGCGGGGAGCGGGCGCCCGCGCCGCTGCCCGGCGTCGACCGTCGTCCGGACGACGAGACCCTCGCCGCGCTGCTCGGCGCGGTGCCGGAGCAGCCGTGGCACGTCGCCGTCGCGCTGGCCGGCCACCGCGAGCCACGCGGCTGGTGGGGCCAGGGCCGGCCGGCGGTCTGGGCCGACGCCGTGCAGGCCGCCCACCGGGTCGCCGAGGCCGCCGGGGTCCGGCTCACCGTGCGCGCGGGGGACCGGGCGCCGTGGCACCCCGGCCGCTGCGCGGAGCTGCTGGTCGGCGGCCGGGTCGTCGGGCACGCCGGCGAGCTGCACCCGCGGGTCTGCGCGGCGCTGGACCTGCCCGCCCGCACCGCCGTGATGGAACTGGACGCCGACGCGCTCCCGCCGGCGCCGGTCGCCACCGGCCCGCACCTGTCGAGCTTCCCGCCGGTCTTCGTCGACCTGGCCTTCGTCCTCGACGAGGGCGTGCCGGCCGCGGCGGTCGAGGAGTCGATCCGCGAGGCCGCGGGCGAGCTGCTCGAGACGGTGCGGCTGTTCGACGTCTACACCGGGCCGCAGGTGGGCGAGGGACGCCGGTCGCTGGCCTACTCGCTCACCCTGCGCGCCCCGGACCGGACGCTGTCCGGCGAGGAGGCGGCCGAGGTGCGGCAGCGGGTGGTGGCGTTCGTCGAGCAGGCCCGGCAGGCGGAGCTCCGTGCCTGAGGAAGGACCCCCTGCCCCCCACCACTCGCGAGCTCGCGGCGGGACCCTGCAGGGGGCCGTCGCGCTGGTCACCGGCGCGTCGACCGGCATCGGCCGGCACCTCGTCGAGGGCCTGGCCGCACGCGGCATGGCCGTGGCCGGCCTGGCGCGGAACGGCGAGCGGCTGGTCGCGGCGATGGACGAGGTCGCCGCCGCCACCGGCGCCCGCACCCTGGCCGTGCCCGCCGACGTCACCGACCGGGCCGCGGTCGACGAGGCCGTCCTGCAGGTCCGGGAGGAGCTCGGCCCGGTCGACCTGCTGGTCAACAACGCCGGGGCGATCGACGCGGCCGAGGAGCCGCTGTGGGAGGCCGACCCCGACCAGTGGTGGTCGGTGGTGGAGAGCCACGTCCGCGGCGCCTTCCTGCTCGCCCGCGCCGTCGTCCCGTGGATGGTGCTGCGCAACCGCGGCCGCGTCGTCGACCTGGCCAGCGGGATGGGGCTGCGCGCCCGTCCGGAGTACTCGGCCTACTCGGTGGCCAAGACCGGTCTGATGCGGATGACCGAGGCGCTGGCCGGCGCGCTCGAGGGCCTGGACGTGCGGGTGTTCGACGTCGCGCCGGGCGTCGTCGACACCCCGATGACCCGCGCCATGCCGATGTGGCGGGGCTTCACCGACTGGACGCCGCCGGAGCACGTCGTCGAGCTGGTGGCCGCCATCGCCGCCGGCGAGCTCGACCAGTGGTCCGGGCGGTTCCTGCGGGCGGGCGCCGACGACCTCGCCGTCCTGCGCGCCACCACACCGGAGGACGCCGCCCGCCAGCTGCGGCTGCGCCCCTACGGGGACGCCGACCCGCTGGCCTGACCGGCAGCGGTCGGTCAGACCACCGTGGCCAGCGCCCGCGGTGCGATGTCGACGGCGACCGGCGTGTCCGCCTCCAGCTCCACCAGCTCGCCGTCCAGCTGCAGCGGCATGGGGGCGAGCGCCGTGAACGCGTAGTGGGTGGCGCTGGGCTGCGGGCCGAGTCCGCGGGTCGCCGCCCTGATCACCGTCCCGAGCACCCGGAGCTTGCCGGTGCGCCGCTGCGTGACGACCTCGAACCGGCCGTCGTCGGGGCGGCCGCCCTCGCTGAGCGTCGCGTACTTGGCCATCTGGTCGATGTTGGCGAACACGAGGCTGTCGATGGTGCGCCGCCTGCCGTCCTCGAGCCTGATCGGGAACGGCCGGAAACGGGAGAAGGACCGCACCACGGTCACGATCTCCCGCCACGACCCCTTCCCGCCCTCCTCCAGGTCGACGGCGACGACCGGCGTGAGGCCGACGCCGATGTAGGAGTGCGCGTACCGGGTCTGCGCGGCGGGTCCCTTGCCGATGGTCAGCCGGAGGAGGTCGATCCGGCGGACGTCCCCGGCCGCGATGGCGTCGGCCAGGGGCCGCTCCCGCGTCACCCGGCGGTGGTCGTTGGCGTTCCCCGCCGCGTGCACCGCGCAGACGGCCTCGCTGCTGCCGGCGTCCATGACGCCGTTGACGACCTCGTTGTAGCCGCCGTCCCCGCTGACGGACACGAGCAGCGGACGTCCGGTGCCGGCCGCCTCCCGCGCCAGGTCGCGGGCGTGCCCCGCGTACCGGGTGGGGCAGAGCTCCACCGGCACGGCCGGCAGCCGCCGGACCAGGTCGCCGCGCAGCTCCTCCGCGGAGCGCGGCGCGTCGCCGGTGCTGTGCGGGTTGAAGATGACCACGATCCGGTCGAACGGGCTCACGTCAGGGCTCCTCGTACGGGCGGCGCCCGTTGACGGGCGGGTACATGCCCGCGCGCCGCTCCCGGCACGCGTGCTCACCGTCACCGTCCCCGACAGGTGGCCGGCAGTCGCTCCGCCCGGGTCCGGCGATCTCCGCGGAGATCGCCGAAGTGGGACACCCTGGGTGAGGGGTCATGCATGGCAGTGTATGGTCATGCACCATGGACGGGCAGACGTGGACGGTCGGGGTCACCGGCGCCACCGGGTACGCCGGGGGAGAGGTGTGCCGGCTGCTGGCCGGGCACCCGCACCTCCGGCTGACCGGGGTGCACGCCAACTCAAGCGCCGGACGACGGCTGGGGGAGCTGCAGCCGCACCTGCTGCCCTTCGCCGACCTGGAGGTCCGGCCCAGTGGCGCGGAGGACCTAGCCGGCTACGACGTGGTGGTGCTGGCGCTGCCACACGGGGAGTCCGCCGCGGTCGCCGCGCAGCTGCCCGCGGACACCCTGGTCATCGACTGCGGCGCCGACCACCGGCTCAACGACCCGGCCGCCTGGGCGCGCTGGTACGGCTCGACGCACGCCGGCACCTGGCCCTACGGGCTCCCGGAGCTGCCCGGGCAGCGGGAGAAGCTCGCGAGCGCCCGGCGGATCGCGGTGCCGGGCTGCTATCCGACCTCGGTCACCCTGGCCCTGGCCCCGGCGCTGGCCGCCGGGCTGGTGGAGCCGGAGGTGGTGGTGGTCGCCGCCAGCGGCACCTCCGGCGCGGGCAAGTCGACCAAGCCGCACCTGCTGGGCAGCGAGGTGATGGGCTCGGTCAGCGCCTACGGGGTGGGCGGGGTGCACCGGCACACCCCGGAGATGGTGCAGAACCTCACCCAGGCCGCGGGCCGGGACGTCACGGTCAGCTTCACCCCGACCCTGGTGCCGATGAGCCGGGGCATCCTCGCCACCTGCTCGGCCAAGCTCGCCCCCGGCGCGGACGAGGCGGCCGCCCGAGCGGCGTATGAGAAGGCCTACGCCGACGAGCCGTTCGTGCACCTGCTGCCCGAGGGGCAGTGGCCGACCACCGCGCAGGTGCTCGGCGCCAACACCGTCGCCCTGCAGCTCGCGGTCGACCCGGACGCCGGGCGGCTGGTCGTGGTCGCCGCGGTGGACAACCTGACCAAGGGCACCGGGGGCGCGGCGCTCCAGTGCGCCAACCTCGCCCTGGGCCTGCCCGAGACCACCGGCCTGCCGATCGTGGGAGTCGCGCCGTGAGCACCACCGCACCGAAGGGCTTCTCCGCCGCCGGGGTGGCCGCCGGGCTGAAGTCCTCCGGCGCCCCGGATGTCGCGGTCGTGGTCAACCACGGACCGGACGACGCCGCCGCGGCCGTCTTCACCACCAACCGCTTCCCGGCCGCGCCGGTGCTCTGGAGCCGGCAGGTGCTGGCCGGCGAGCGGGCGCGGGCGGTCGTGCTCAACTCCGGCGGCGCCAACGCCTGCACCGGACCCGACGGCTTCGCCGACACCCACGCCACCGCCGAGCACGCGGCCGCAGAGCTCGGCATCGGCGCCATCGACGTCGCGGTGGCGAGCACCGGGCTCATCGGCGTCCGGCTGCCGATGGACAAGCTCACCGCCGGCGTCACCGCCGCGGTCAAGGCGCTCAGCGAGGACGGCGGACCCGACGCGGCGCGGGCGATCATGACCACCGACAGCGTCCCCAAGACGACGGTGCAGGCGCGCGACGGCTGGACCGTCGGCGGCATGGCCAAGGGCGCCGGCATGCTCGCGCCCAGCCTGGCGACGATGCTGGTGGTCCTCACCACCGACGCGGTGGTCGACGCCGCCACCCTGCAGACCGCGCTGAAGCAGGCGACCAGCGTCTCCTTCGAGCGGGTCGACTCCGACGGCTGCCTGTCGACCAACGACACGGTGATCGTCATGGCCAACGGCGCCAGCGGCCTCACGCCGTCGGCCGAGGAGGTCACCGAGGCACTCACCGCCGCGGCGACCGACCTGGCCATGCAGCTGCTGGCCGACGCCGAGGGCTCCACCAAGGACATCGCGATCACGGTCCGGAACGCGGCGAGCGTCGAGGACGCGCTGACCGCCGGCCGCGCCTGCGCCCGGAACAACCTGCTCAAGACCGCGCTGTTCGGCAACGACCCCAACTGGGGCCGGGTGCTGGCCGCGATCGGCACCACCGACGCCGCCTTCGAGCCCGACCGGGTCGACGTCACCATCAACGGCGTCACGGTCTGCCGCGGCGGCGCGATCGGCGACCCCCGCGAGGGCGTGGACCTCACCGGCCGGGCCATCACCATCGACGTCGACCTCAAGGCGGGCACCGAGCAGGCGACGATCTGGACCAACGACCTGTCCATCGCCTACGTGCACGAGAACTCGGCCTACTCCACATGAGCGACCAGGCAGCACCCGACCCGGAGCCGCACGTGACCACCGTGCACGACCCGGAGGCCCAGGACCCCACCCCGCCCGACGTCCGCGTCGACGAGGCGCCGCCGGAGGTGCCCGCCGTCCGCAAGCGGATCGGCACCAGCCGGGTCATGCGCACCTACGACCCGGAGGGTGACGCCCGCAAGGTCGCCGTGTTGACCGGGGCGCTGCCGTGGCTCAAGGAGTTCCACGGCAACGTCGTGGTGGTCAAGTACGGCGGTCACGCGATGGTCGACGAGGAGTGCCGCCGGGCCTTCGCCGAGGACATGGTCTTCCTGCGGACCTGCGGCATCCTGCCCGTCGTCGTGCACGGCGGCGGCCCGCAGATCACCGAGATGCTGGGCCGGCTGGGCATCGCCAGCGAGTTCCGCGGCGGCCTGCGGGTGACCACCGAGGAGACCATCGAGGTCGTCCGGATGGTGCTCACCGGTCAGGTGACCCCCGAGGTGGTCGGCCTGATCAACCAGCACGGCCCCCTGGCCGTGGGCCTGTCCGGTGAGGACGGTGGCCTGTTCACCGCCGAGCGCACCCCCGCCACGGTGGACGGCGAACCGGTCGACGTGGGCCTGGTCGGCGACGTGGTCGCGGTCGACCCCGCGCCGGTGCGCGCACTCCTGGACTCCGGGCACATCCCGGTGATCGCCACCGTCGCCCCGGACCGGGACGGCGTGGTGCACAACGTCAACGCCGACACCGCCGCCGCCGCGGTCGCCGTGGCGCTGGGCGCGGTGAAGCTCGTCGTCCTCACCGACGTCGAGGGCCTCTACGCCGACTGGCCCCACCGCGACTCGCTGGTGCAGCAGATCGACGCCGCCGAGCTCGCGGAGATCCTGCCGAGCCTGGACTCGGGGATGGTGCCGAAGATGGCCGCCTGCCTGCGGGCGGTCGAGGGCGGGGTGACGCGGGCGACCGTCGTCGACGGGCGCACCCCGCACGCCCTGCTGCTGGAGATGTTCACGTCCGAGGGCACCGGGACCATGGTGGTCCCGGCCCGCACCGCCACCGGAGAGGAGCCGGCATGACCCGCACGGAGGAGCTGGCCGCCCGCTGGTCGGCGGTGATGATGAACAACTACAAGACCCCGCCGGTGGCGCTGGCCCGCGGCGCGGGCGCCACCGTGTGGGACGTCGACGGGCGGGCGTACACCGACCTGCTCGGCGGCATCGCCACCACCATCCTCGGCCACGCCCACCCGAAGGTGGTCGAGGCCATCACCCGCCAGGCGGCCACCCTCGGGCACGTGTCCAACCTGGCGATGCACGAGCCCGGGCTGGCGCTGGCCGAGCGGCTGCTGGAGCTGGCCGGCCGGCCCGGGCGGGTGTTCTTCTGCAACTCCGGCGCCG
>NZ_JBJGYN010000054.1:0-28509 GCF_054050015.1 Geodermatophilus sp. SYSU D01176
GGGGCGGGGCGGCACCCCCACCCACCCCCCCCACCCCCCCCCCCCCCCCCCCCACCCCCCCGCCCCCCCCCCCCCCCCCCCCCCCCGCCCCCCCCCCCCCCCGGGGCCGTGAGGGGCCTCGTCAGTCGACGTTCTCGAGAACCTCGACGCTGTCCGCGACGACGTAGGGCTCCTGCTCCCACTCGGCGAACAGCGCGTCGTCGAGGTCCACCCCCAGCTCCTCCTCGACCTCGGTGACGACGAAGGGCTCCTGCACCGTGCCCGTCACCTCGACGGTGGTCTCGGGCGCCAGCTGCGCGTTCCCGGTGGCGCCCACCACGAGCAGGGCCTCCACCGTGGTGTCGTCGGTGCCGGCGATGGTGAAGGCCTCAGGGGTGATCACCTCGTTCACGTCGGCCGAGAGGGTGACCTGCTCGCCCACGTACTCGTCGACGCCCTCGTGGAACTCGGTGTCGTACGGGCCCTCGAAGGGCTCCTCCTCGAGGGCTTCCTCCTCGACCACGTCCTCGACGTCGGCACCCGCCTCCGAGCCGGCCGTGTCGCTGCACGCGGTGAGGCCCAGCGTGGAGACGGCGGCGACCGCGGCGACGGCGGTGCGGATGCCCTTCGGCGTGCTGCCCAGGGTGGTGCGCATGGGCGTTCCTCCTCTCGCCGGGCGGTACCCGGCGTCGGTGACTGCACGTCCACCGTGCCCGCGGCACCCGACGCCATCCCGGGTGTGGCGGGTTCGTCACCGAGCTGACAAGGGGCCGCGGGGCAGCCCCGACCGGTGTGACGACGAGGTGACGCCGCGCCGGTGTCCCCGCGGGGCCCGCGGCCGCGCCGGCTCGCCGGTCCGGTCAGCGGCCGGGGGTACCCACCGGCGTCAGCCAGCGCAGCAGGCGCCGCCGGGCGGTCTCGGCGCACAGGACCGCGACGACGAGCGCGCCGCCCCAGAGGACGGGGGCCAGCGTGGCTGCACCAGGGACCCGGGGGACCGCGAGGAGGAGCAGTGTGGGGACCGCGGTCGCGCCGGTCGCCAGCACGCCGAGGGCGGCGAGGGCGGCGATCCACCGACTGGCGGGGGCACCGGCACCGGGCGCGCGCAGCCGGCGCCAGGCGAGGACGGCGGCCACCACCCCGACCACCGCGCCCACGCCGAGGAGGTCGGCGCTGCCCGCGACGCCGGCACCACCCCGGCCGCCGGCCGCCCGCACGACGAGGGCCGGGGCGAGCACCAGCGCCAGCACCAGCAGGGCGTACGCGGCGGCTCCCGCCCGGCTCCGGCTCACCGCCCTTCCCTGGCGCGCAGCTGGAAGCGGTCGAGCACCTGCCCGTCGGCCCGCACCGAACGTCCCGTCAGCCGGTCGCCGGCGACGTCCACGTGCAGGTACCGCAGGGCCGACGCGGCGGCCACGGTGAACCGGCTGCGGCCGACCGGCGTGGTCTTGCAGCCGCCGCCGCTGACCACGTAGGTGACGCCGTCCACCGGCCGGGTGCGCTCGTAGTGGTGGTCGTGCCCGCTCAGGACGAGGTCGACCGACCGGCGCGCGAACACCGGCCCGAGCACCTCCCGGGCCCCGGGCGTGGAGCCGTGCGACCCGGAGGAGAACAGCGGGTGGTGCATGCAGACGACCTTCCACTGGTTGGTCGAGCGGGCCAGGGCGTCGTCGAGCCACTCGACCTGCGCCGTGGCGTCGGCGCCGAACAGACCCGGGGCGCTGGCGTCCAGGTAGAAGAAGTCCACCGGGCCGTGGCTGGTCGTGTAGCTGCGCGCCGGGGTGCCGAGCAGCCGGAGTTCCGCGTCGATCTCCGCGAGACTCTCGTCGCTGTGGTGCAGGTCCCCGTCGTGGTTGCCGATGGCCAGCTCGAACCGCACCCCCGCGTCGATGAGCGGGCGCATCGGCCGGACGAACACGTCGTCGAACCGGTCCTCGACCCGGCCGTAGTAGCAGAGGTCCCCGAGGTGGGTGACCAGTCCGTACGGCGACGCCCGGTAGCCGCGCGCCATGCGCTCGGCCACGGCCATCGCCTGCCGGCCCCCGCTGCCGGTGTCGCCCACCGCGGCGAAGGTGAGCCGGTCGGCGGCTGTCGACCACGCCGTGGCCGGGAGCGCGAGGTCGGGGGCGGCGCCGGGGACGAGGTCCTCGCTGGCCAGGCGGGCCACAGCCCGCCGGTGAGCCCGCCGCCGGCGGCGAGCGAGCCGGCCACGCCCAGGCCGGCGGCGAGCAGCTGCCTGCGGGTGAGCTGCGGCACGGGGGAGGCGACCTCCGGGACCTGGGGGAGCGGGCGGGGTTCGCGCCCTCCGCAGGGTCAACGCCGGCCGGCGGCAGGTGTTCCGTTGCGCCGCCGGTCGTCGGCGGCCGGCGTGACCGTCTCCAGGTGCCGGACGTCGAGCCGCAGGTGCTGCACGCGCAGGTCCGACAGGCAGCCGCGCAGCTCCCGCCGGTCGAACTCGTCGAGCCCGGGGCGCAGCCGGAAGGCGAACACGCCGTCGCCGACGGCGCGGAACGACTGCTCCACCACGTCGGCGTTGACGAGCAGCCGGCAGGTGCTCACCAGGCCGTGGGTCATCTCGGCCCGCACGTCGGCGTTCTCGCGCACGACGTCGGCGGCGACGACCACCTCGGTGTAGGAGCCCTCGGCCTGCTCCACCTCGACGGTCATCAGCTCCGCGCGCAGCGCCAGCAGGCCGGTTCCCGCCAGCGCGGCGGCGATCAGCCCGACGAGGAGCCGCTTCATCCCGGCGTCCCCGCCGACGGGCCGAGCAGCACCGGCAGCCCGGGGTCCTCGGTCGCCGCGCAGCCGGCCAGCACCTCGGCCGTGGTGGGGACGAGGGGGGCGGCCGGGAACGCGACGTCGCAGAGCCGGCCGGCCAGCTCCTCCTCGACGCCGGTCCGGGCCGCCGCGCCGGCCAGCCGCTCGACCAGCCACGCCACCGCGGACAGCAGGACGCCGCCGCCGATCAGGAAGGGGATGAAGACGGAGCTGCGGTCGGGGTCCGGCGGGCGCAGCCAGCGGAACGGCGGGGCCTCGACCGGCGCGCTCCGCAGCCGGTGCAGGACCGCGAGCGGCGCACGGTCCGCCCCCGCGGCCACCCGGCGCTCCAGCCGGCCCAACCGGCGCAGCACGAGCGCGGTGCCCGACCCGATCAGCGCGGCGAGGAAGAGGACGCCGACCAGCAGCGCCCGGTGCCACTCCCAGCGGTACACGTACACCAGCACGTAGCCGCCGGAGGCGACCAGCGTCAGGGTCGCCACCGCCCAGCTCACGGCACGCACGACGGCACCTCCTCGACCGCCCCGGTGGCCCCGTCCACCCGGACGACGGTGCCCGGGGGGAAACGCTCCTGCGCCCGGGCGAGACCCACGACGGTCGGGACCCCGGCCTCGCGGGCGAGGATGGCCAGGTGCGCCAGCGCGCTGCCGGTCTAGGCGACCAGCCCGGCGAGCCCCGGCAGCAGCGGCGCCAGCGACGGGTCGAGGGTGCGGACCACGAGCACCGCGCCCTCGGGCGGGTCGTCGCCGTGGTGGACGACGCCAGCGGCGCTCGCGCCGCCCGCTCCGGCCGCGCCCGTCCCGCCGCCCTCGGGCACCGGCGCGCCAGTGTCGCTGAGCCGGAACCGGGCGGGGAGCGGATCGGCCGGGGTCACCGGTCGCGGGTCGGCCGACGCGGCCGGGTCCTCCACCAGGGCGGCGAGCTCGGCCAGCGGCAACCCGCGGACGTCGTCCGGCCGGGCCAGCCGCCCCGCCCCGGCGAGCCGCGCACCGAGCGTCCAGGCCGCACGGGCGCCCAGCTCCTGCAGCCACCGCACGCGCAGCCGCAGCGCCTCCCGCAGCAGGCCGGGGTCGTCGGGGTCCGCGGGCGGGCGCTCACCGGGAGCCCGGACCTCCGCCGGCAGGGCGGGGACGGCACGCACCTGGGGAGGGCTGAGGGCGAGGACCACCGGGTGCTCGGCCACGATCCGGTCGTCGGGCAGGCCGGACTGCCGGGCCCGCGCCAGGACGGCGAGGGCGACGCCGACGCCGGTGGTGCTGGACCCCTCCCGGTCGACGAGCAGGCCGACGAGCAGTTCGTGGGCGTGGACGGACACCAGGGCTCGCCGGGTCCGGTACAGCAACCCGACGAGCCGGCGGTCGTCGAGGCCGTCGAGGGGTGGCACGTCGGCCAGGGCGCTGTCGGCCGCGTCGAGGACGTCCCGGACCAGGGCGGGCAGCGCCGCACGCAGCCGACCGACCCGCCAGGAGGCGTGCAGCCGCCGCAGCCGCGGGCGCGGGTCCAGCTTCTCCCGGACCCAGGTCGTGCCGGAGCGGGGTTCGAGGAGATCGAGGTCGACGGCGACCCGACCGCCGATCACGGTGACCAGCGGCGAGGCGTCCGCCGCCGCGTCGGAGCCGTCCCGGCGAGCACCAGCGCGCGCCGCAGCGCCGTCCGGAGCGGATCCACCCACAGGTCGGCCTCCAGCGGCTGCAGGGGCTCGGGGAACGTCTCGGCGACGGGTCCGGGACCCAGCACCGGCCCGGCCGGCCGCCCGCGGGGCTCGGCGGTGACCGGGCGGCTCTGCAGCAGCCGCAGCCGGCCGTGCCGCTCGTACGCCCACTCCACGTCCTGCGGTCCGCCGAAGACCTCCGCCGTCCGCTCGGCCAGCCGCACCAGCTCGCGCAGCCGGCGCCGGGACAGCCGGGAGCCCCCCTCCCCGTGGACCACCGCGACCGGCCGGCCGTCGCGGTCGAGCTCGTAGCGGGTGCCGTCGACCCGGCCGCTCACGAGGCGGTCGGGGCCGCCGTCGACGGCGGCCACCACGACCCGGTCCTCCCGGCCGGTGACCGGGTCGATCCCGAAGAGCACGCCGCCGCAGCGCACGGTCAGCAGCGGCTGGACGAGCACGGCGATCGGTTCCCGCCCGGTCAGCGACGCCGAGCCGGCCGCCGCGCGCTCCCGGGAGGCCACGACCAGCCCGACGGCCCGGCCGAAGCCCTCCCGCCCGCGGACGCCGACGACGGACTCGAACCGGCCGGCCATCGAGGAGCCGGCGAGGTCCTCGACGGCCGAGCTGCTGCGCACGACCAAGGGCACCGCATCGCCGTGGGAGAGCCGGCGCCAGGCGTCGAGCACGGCGGCGGGGAGCGGCGCGCCGGCGGCGAGCTGCTCGGATGCCGCGGCGGTGATGACGAAGCCGGGCACCACCGGCAGCCCGTGCCGGGACGCCGTCGCCAGGGCCGCGGCCTTGGCCCCGGTCATCCCCGGGTCGGCCGCAGGGGCGTCGTCCAACCACACGACGGACGGGCTGTCGCGGCGGGCGGGGACCCCCTCGGGGGCGGCGGACGGGAGCGGGTGCACCCCGTCCGTGTTGCCGCTGGGACCCCGTCGACCCGCGGCGCCGCCGGAAGGTCTCGGGACCGACGGCGGACCGTCATCGATCGGCAACACCCGCGCGGTCGGGCGCCACGGTGCCGGCCAGGGCGGC
The DNA here is from genome assembly GCF_054050015.1 of Geodermatophilus sp. SYSU D01176. Lineage (NCBI taxonomy): Bacteria > Bacillati > Actinomycetota > Actinomycetes > Geodermatophilales > Geodermatophilaceae > Geodermatophilus > Geodermatophilus sp. SYSU D01176. The sequence continues at coordinate 5,447 of NZ_JBJGYN010000054.1, forward strand.
CGGCGGGTGTCCTCCGGGCGACGAGGCCGCGGTGCGGATGCGCCGGCCGGGCCAGCCTGCGATCCGGCCGAGGAGGGTGAGCACGGCGGGGGTGAGGACGGGCCGGATGAGGAAGGTGTCGAGCAGGAGGCCCACCGCCATCGTGAAAGCCACCTGGCGGAAGGAGACCAGCGGGATGATGGCCACCATCGCGAACGTGGCCGCGAGGATCACCCCGGCGGCGCTGATGGCCCGGCCCGTGGCCGGCAGGGCCAGCGCGATGGCCTGCCGCAGGGGATGGCGGTCGGCCCGCTCCCAGATCGCGCCGACCGCGAAGACGTTGTAGTCGGAGCCGAGCGCCAGCAGCAGGACCGCGGTGGTGAAGGGGACGTAGAAGGTCAGCCCCGGATCGCCGCGCACGTCCTGGAAGACGAGCACCGTCAGACCCAGGGCGGCCGCGACGCTCAGGACACTGCAGGCCAGCAGCACCACCGGCGCCACCAGAGCACGCAGGAACACGGCGAGGACGACCAGTTCCACGGCGAGCGCCGCCAGCAGGATCCGCCACAGGTTCTCGCGGGTCAGCTCCACCAGCTCCGCGGCGATCGCCGTCTGACCGGTCACGGCCGCGGTCGCGTCCTCGACGCCGGCCGCGAGCAGCAGGGCGGGCAGCCGGTCCCTCAGCAGCGCCAGGTCCGCGAGGGCGGGCGCGGCGAGGGGATCGCCGTCGAGGATGACGACGAACCGCGCGGCGTCCCCGTCGTCCGCGAGGAAGACGTCGAGCTCGTCGGCCACCGGGTTCTGCGCCGGGCCCAGCACTGCGGCCACCCCGGGCTGCGCGCCGATGATCTGCTGCAGCCGGTCCAGCGCGTCCCGCTGCCCGGTGACGCCGATCCCCTCGACGAGGACCTCGGTCGGTGCGACGACTCCGCGGATCCCGGCCTCCTCCAGCACCTCGGCCCCCTGCCGCACCGGGTCACCGGAGGGCAGACCGGAGGTGAACGAGACGTCGAGCCGCATGTGGAGGACCGGCAGCGCGGCCAGGGTGAGCAGCGCCGCGCAGAGGAGGGTCGTCACGGCCGCACCCCACCGGTTCGTGACCCCCCGGACCAGCCGGCCGCCTCCACCCGAGGACGTGCCGGGGGACGGTCCACCGCCCGTCCGCAGCCGCCGGGGGGCGAAGAGGGCCCGGCCGAGCACCGCGAGCAGGGCGGGCACGAGGGTCAGCGACACCAGGAGGCCGACGACGACCGTCAGCGCGAGAGCCGGTCCGAACGCCTGGAACAGCTGGAAGTCCGCCACGAGCAACGCCGCCGTCCCCCCGGCGACGGTGATCCCGGCGACGGCCACGATCGGTCCCTCGGTGGCGAGGGTGCACCGAGCCGCCTCGGCGCGGTGCAGGCCGCGTTCCAGGTGGTGCCGGAACCCGGAGAAGAACAGCACGCAGTAGTCGGTCACCACGCCGATGAGCAGCGCCGCCGTCAGCGGACGCAGCTGACCGGGGAGCGCGAACCCGAGGACGCCGGCCAGGTACTCCAGCACCCGGACGGTCACCAGGTAGCCGATCCCGGCCACGAGCAGGACCACGACCGGGGCGACGACCGACCGGAAGGTCAGGGCCACCACCAGCGCGATCAGCACGAGGGTCGCGATCTCGAACAGGTGCAGCCGCGACTCCAGCTGGTGGACCTGGCGCACCTGGGCCGGCACGACGCCGGTCACGTACGTCTGCACCGACGGGTCGTCGGTGAAGTGCGCGGCGTACTCCTCGGCCAGCGCGACCCGGTCCTCCAGCGCGATCCACTCGGTCGTGTAGAGGTAGGTGACCGCGGTCGTGGGAGTGGTCGTCGGCACGGGGACGGCGGCCTCGACCCGGCCGGCGCCGGAGCCCCCGGGATCCGCCATCGAGGACTGCGTCGTGGCCAGGGCCCACAGGACGACGTCGGCGCGGGTGAGGGGGTCCAGGCCGTCGGGGTCGTGCACGACCACGGAGGTCTCGGAGAGCGCGGGGACGCGGAACTCCTCCAGGGAGCGCTCCAGCACGGCGACGGCCTCGCTGTCCGCGGGCAGGAGGCTGCCGATGTCACCCCCACCCCCGCCGCCGTTCCCGGGGAGGGCCACGGTGGTGACCACCGCCGCCGCGATCCACACGCCGATCACCAGCCAGCGTCCGGAGACCACCGCGGCTCGCAGCGCGCGACCGGGCAGGCGCAGGACTCTGCGCAGCCGGCTGCCCCGCGCCACGGCACCGTGCTGCTGGGACATTCCGACCCCCAGGAGGAGGGCCCCGGACGGGCCGGGAGGGGTGGCGTGGACGGGTGCGCGCTCAGGGCAGGGGCGGCGGCCTGCCGGTGGGACGCCCGGGCGACCCCGCCGACGGGTGCGTCAGCCGGTGGGGGACGCGGGCGGGGAGGGCGTGGGTGCGGCCGGTGGGGACGTGGGCGGCGCCGACGGCGGCTCGCTGGGGCCGGCCGGGTCCCCGGGACGCCGGACGTCGACCCGGCAGGCCGCGGTGCCGCGTTCCAGCTGGTCCTGCAGCGGCCGCAGCTCGTGCACCACCTCGTCCAGCCGCCGCGCGTCGAACGCGAGCAGAGCTCCGGCGAGGTCCTCGATCGCGTCGTAGGTCTGCTCCGCGGCCGCCACGGCGCGCAGGCAGGCGTCGGAGACGCGCGCCTCCGCCCCCGAGTCGGGAGACGGGTCCTGCCCGGCTGGGTCGGACGCGACGGGGGGAGCAGCGACGGTCCCGGCGGCGTCGTCGTCGGTGGCGGCAGCGATGCCCGCACCGAGGACGCCGCCGATGGCCAGGCCCACGGCCAGGGCCCCGCCGGCCAGCCACCGGTTCGTCCTCCGCGGGCCTGCGCCGTCCGCCAGGGGTGCGGGACGGGTCCCGCCCGTCACCGGTGACCGCCCACTCGCGGCACCGGGGGGCCCGCCTGCGGGTCGGCCGCGTCACCGGCGCGGTCCCGGGGACCGGCCGTGCAGCTGCAGTCGCCGGACGGGTCCAGGACGAGCAGCGGTCCCCCGGCCGCACCCGTGGCGTCGGTCCGTGCCCCGAGCAGGTCGAGGCCGCCCGTCGCGGCGCCGGGAGGGACGCGGTGGACCTCGAACCCGGGCGCTGCCGGGATCCGGTCGTCGACGAGGAGGGGGATGCGCCGGGGTGGGAACGGGCCCGCTGCGGGGCAGCTCCGCGGGCGGGTGCGGCGCGAGCGCAGGAGCCGGGCGCACAGCTCCGGACGGACGTGGATGGCGACCGGCTCGGCCGTGCCCGGCCGCCAGGCCTCCCTGAGGAGGTCGCCGGGCGTGTCCGCCGGCGCCCCGGGCCCGCCGGCCGGTCCCCCGCTCCGTGCGTGCACCGGTCGTCCCGGGAGGGTGGTCACGGTCATGGTCGCTCCTCGCTGGGGAACGGGCCGCGGCATCTCGAGGGCGGCCCGGACTCCGGATGCCCGGGCGGGGGAGGACGACGCGGGATGTCGCGCCGTCGTCGCGGAGCTGTAACGACCCCGCAGCAGACCGGTCCGCCCTGGCGATTCCGTCCCGGACGCCGGGACGGCGGCCCCGCGGGTGGGGAATGCGACAGAGCCGTGACGCTTCCCGGGCGACCGTTGAACCGGCGCGGGGAACCGGCGAGCGTGGAGCAGGACACGTCGGTCGAGACACGACCGGTCGCCTCGGCCGATGGGAGGCACGCGCATGGCGATGACCGGAGACGTGGGCAGTTCCCGCGCCGAGGACCGTGGCGCGGGCTCCGAGCGGGAGCCGGCCGCCGGCTCGGCGGCCGCCGAGGACTCGGTCTTCTCCGAGTCCATCGACCGTCGGACCGGATCCATCCGCGCCCGGGGCCGCCTCGACGGCCGGGCTGCGGACATGCTCGGCGGGACCGTCGACGCCCTGCACCGCAGCGGCTGGGGACGGATCGTCCTCGACCTCGGTGGGGTGCAGGCCGTCGACGGCGCCGGCCTGCGAGCCCTCCGCTCCCTGGAGAGGCGGATCGCGGCCGACGGAGGGCACGTCGCGCTGCTCAACGAGCCCGAGCCCGGCGCCGGCTGAATGACGCCGACCCGATCCGGCGCACCCGGGGTGGACTCCCTCGTCCCCGTCGGACCGGGTGCTGCTCCAGCCGCGACCCCGTGTCCCCGGAGGTGGACGATGCGCGGACCCGTTCTCCTGCTCCTCGTCGCGTGCCTGGCCGTCGTCGTCGGCGCCCTCGTCGAGGGCCGGTTCTGGCTGTCCGTCGTCGCCCTCGCGTTGTCCCTGGTCCTCGGAGCCGTGGCCCTGAGCGCCGCCCACTGGCGCGCCTGACCCCGTGCCGCCGTCCCCGGGGGACGGCGGCGGGCGACTCCACGGATCCGTCCGGGCTCACCGGCTGCCCGTGGACCAGCACCCCGACGACCTCCGGTCAGCCGAGAGCGGCGATGAGGTCGCGGCAGGCCTGCTCGCAGCGACGGCAGGACTCGGCGCAGATCCGGCAGTGCTCGTGCATGTCCGCGTGCTCGGCGCACTCGTCGCCGCACGCCCGGCAGGCGGCGGCGCAGGCTTCGAGCACCGCGCGGGTGAGGTTCGCGTCGTAGCCGGTGTGGCGGGACAGCACCCGCCCGGTGGCCTCGCAGAGGTCGGCGCAGTCGAGGTTCGACCGGATGCACTTCGTGAGCTCGGCGACCATGTCCTCGCTGAGGCAGGCGTCGGCGCACGCGGTGCAGGCCTGGGCGCACTCGTAGCAGGCCTCGATGCAGGCGCGCAGCTTCTCCCTGTCCACCCCGCCGAGGTCCTTCGGGTAGGTCCCGAGCATCTGTCCGGCAACGGTCATGGTTCCTCCTCGTGTCGGTGGCGGACGCCACCCGAGCGCGTCCACGACTGGCACCGACGTCCCCGCCTTACCCCGGCTCGGGGTCGGCCCGGGCGGTGTCACAGAACTGTCATGTGCCCGGCTGCGCCGCCTGGGTGCATGCGGGTAGGGGGCACTGGCCCGCGACGAGGTGGGCGGATGCGCGGAGGGAGCACCGGATGACCCGGGTCGACCGGATCGCCGAACCATGGGGGACCAGGACGCCGTACGGGCCGGGGGAGACCTGGCCCACGCGGGTCGACCAGTACCTCGCCGAGGGGCTGACCGAGGAGGACGTCGACCGCTGGGTGCAGTCGGCGACGATCCTGCACTCCAACGGCGACGGCCTGGACATCGCGGTCAAGGACGGGCGGATCGTCGGCGTCCGCGGCCGGGCCGTCGACCGCGTCAACCACGGCCGGCTCGGCCCCAAGGACCTCTTCGGCTGGCAGGCCAACCACTCGCCGGACCGCCTGACGAAGCCGCTGATCCGGCGCCGCGGAAAGCTGGTGGAGACCGACTGGGACACCGCGATGGACGCCGTCGCCGGGCGGTGCAGGCAACTGCTGCAGGAGCAGGGGCCCAGCGCGATCAGCTTCTACACGACCGGGCAGCTCTTCCTCGAGGAGTACTACACCCTCGGCCTGATCGCGCACGGCGGCATCGGCACCAACCACGTCGACGGCAACACCCGGCTGTGCACCGCGACCGCCGCCGCAGCGCTGAAGGAGACCTTCGCCAGCGACGGCCAGCCCGGGTCCTACACCGACGTCGACTCCGCCGACGTCATCGCCCTCTACGGGCACAACATGGCCGAGACCCAGACCGTGCTCTGGAGCCGCGTGCTCGACCGCCTGGTCGGCCCGAACCCGCCGAAGGTGATCTGCGTCGACCCGCGGGAGACGCCGGTCGCCCGGGCGGCCACCGTGCACCTCGCGCCGCGCCCCGGCACCAACGTGGTGCTGGTGAACGCGCTGCTGCACGAGATCATCCGCAACGACTGGGTCGACCACGAGTACGTCGCGGCGCACACCGTCGGCTACGCCGAGCTCGAGAAGCAGATGAAGGAGTACAGCCCGGAGGTCGCCGCCGAGGTGTGCGACGTGCCGGTGGAGCGGATCCGCGAGGCGGCCCGCATCCTCGGCACCGCCAGGCGGCTGCTGTCGACGGTCCTGCAGGGCTTCTACCAGTCCCACCAGGCCACGGCCGCCGCCGTCGGCGTCAACAACGTCAACGTCATCCGCGGCATGCTCGGCAGGCCCGGCTGCGGGATCCTGCAGATGAACGGCCAGCCCACGGCCCAGAACACCCGTGAGGCGGGCGCCGACGGCGACCTCCCGGCGTTCCGCAACTGGTCCAACGACGCGCACATCCAGGACCTGGCGCGGGTCTGGAACGTCGACCCGGTGCAGATCCCGCACTACTCGCCGCCGACGCACATCATGCAGCAGCTGCGCTACATGGAAGAGGGCTCGATCCGCTTCCTGTACGTGACCGCGACCAACCCGGCGGTCTCGCTGCCCGAGCTGGCCCGGATCCGGTCGATCCTCGCCCAGGACCGGCTCTTCCTCGTGGTCCAGGACATCTTCCTGTCCGAGACCGCGCAGCTGGCCGACGTCGTCCTCCCGGCCGCGACGTGGGGGGAGAAGACCGGCACGTTCACCAACGTCGACCGCACCGTGCACCTGTCCGAGAAGGCGTGGAGCCGCCGGGCGAGGCGCGGTCGGACCTGGACATCCTCATCGACTTCGCCCACCGGCTGGGGCTGCAGGACAAGGACGGGCAGCCGTTGGTGAAGTGGACGGACGCCGAGGGCGCGTTCGAGGGATGGAAGGAGTGCAGCCGCGGCCGGCCGTGCGACTACACCGGCATGTCCTACGACAAGCTGCGCGGCGGCAGCGGCATCCAGTGGCCGTGCAACGACGAGCACCCCGACGGCACCGAGCGCATCTACGTCGACGGGCAGTTCTGGGCCCATCCGGAGTACTGCGAGAGCTACGGCCGCGACCTGGTCACCGGTGCGCCCGTCGAGGAGACCGAGTACAAGGCGCTCAACCCGACCGGCCGGGCGGTGCTCAAGGCGGCCGAGTACGTGCCGCCGCACGAGCTACCCAGCCAGGAGTACCCGTTCCAGCTCATCACCGGGCGGACCCTGTACCACTTCCACACCCGGACCAAGACCGGCCGCGCACCCCAGCTGCACGCGGCCGCGCCGGAGGTCTGGGTGGAGATGTCGGCCGGCGACGCCGCCGACCGCAGGTTCGCCGAGGGCGACCTGCTCGAGATCAGCACCCCCCGGGGCCGTGTCCGGGCCCGGCTGCGGATCAGCGGCATCCGACCCGGGGTGCTGTTCCTGCCGTTCCACTACGGCTACTGGGACACCGAGGACGGTGCGGCGCCCCGGAGGAAGCACGACGGGCGGGCCGCCAACGAGCTGACCCTGACCGACTGGGACCCGGTGTCCAAGCAACCGATCTTCAAGACGGCGGCCGCGCAGGTGGAATGCGTCGGCAAGGGCAGGGGCACCCCGGCTCCGGCCCCCACCACCACGGGGTCGGCGCCGGTCACCGGCTCGGTCCCACCGACCGAGGGCGGGGACGCCGCTCGTGCGGAAGAGCTCCTGGGAGGTCACGCGTGAAGCTCGACCTGGTGATCGAGGAGCTGCACCGCTCCGAGAACCACCTGGTGACAGTCCTGACGTCGATGTCGGACAAGCACAAGGCCGACCACGAGGTCTTCTACGTCACCCGGGACATGGCCACGTGGTCCCGGCAGCACGTGGCCGAGCTGGCGCGAGTCGGCTCCGACTTCGGCCTGGACCTGGCTCCGGAGGCGTCGGAGGACCCCGGCCTGCTGGCGAGCGTGAAGCAGCGCACCTCGGACATCCTGGGCCGCCGGTCCACGCCTGGCCTGCTGCTGCTGGCCGATCTGCGCCATCTGTACCGGGAGGCGGCCGGCGTCTCCCTGGACTGGGAGATCCTGGCCCAGTCGGCCCAGGGCGCGAAGGAGCGGGAGCTGCTCGACCTTGCCGAGCGCTGCCATCCCCAGTCGCTGCGGCAGGCGCGCTGGGCCAACGCCCACCTCAAGGTGGCCTCCCCCCAGGTCATCGCCAGCTGACCGGGACAGCGCGGAGACCGGACCGGTGCTGATGGACGTCGTCCTGCTGTCGGCAGGCGTGCTGGGGTTGGTCGTGGCGGCGCTGTCCGGACGCCTGCGCCGGTGGCCGGTGGACGAACCGGTGCTCGCCCTCGCGCTGGGCGTGGTCCTCGGACCGGAGCTGCTCGGCGTGCTCACCGTGCCACCGCTGACCGAGGACACGACCTGGCTGCACACCACCACCCGGCTCCTCCTGGCCATCTCGGTCATGGCGGTCGCCCTGCGCTACCCGGTGCGCGACGCGCGGGCCCGGCTGCGCCCGGTGCTCCTGCTGCTGGCGGTCGCGATGCCGGTCATGGCGGTCGTGACGGCCGGCGTGGCGGCGACCGTGCTGGGCGTGGGGCTGGGCACCGCGGCGCTGATCGGCGCGGCTCTCTGCCCCACCGATCCCGTGCTCGCCTCGAGCGTGGTCACCGGCGGCCCGGCCGAGGAGGACCTCCCGGCCCGGGACCGGCAGATCCTCTCCCTGGAGTCCGGCGCGAACGACGGCCTCGCCCTGCCCCTGGTGCTCCTCGCCGTCGCCGTCGCCGGCGCCGACAGCATCGGCGCCGCACTCGTGGAGTCGCTGTGGCAGGTCGCGGGGGCGGTCCTCCTGGGGGTCCTCCTCGGCTGGTTCGGCGCGCGAGCGCTGCGGGCGGGGGAGGAGCACGGCTCCACCGACACCGGGCCGCGGTTGCTGTTCACGGCGGTCCTCGCGTTCCTCGTGCTCGGGGCCGCCGGTCTCCTGCACGTCGACGGGATCCTCGCGGTGTTCGTCGCCGGGCTGACCTTCAACGCCGCGGCCACCGGACCGGACCGCACCGACGACGTCCCGATCGACGAGGCGGTCAACCGGTTCCTGGTCTGCCCGCTGTTCGTCGGCCTCGGGGTGGTCCTGCCCTGGTCGGCGTGGCTGGGCCTGGGGTGGCGGGGGCCGGCGCTGGCGCTCGGCGTCCTGCTGCTGCGGCGGCTGCCGGTCGTGTGGCTGCTGCGCCGCCCCCTGGGCCTGGGGCGGCCCGACGCCGCCTTCCTCGGCTGGTTCGGGCCGATCGGGGTCTCGGCGCTGTTCTACCTGGCGCTGGAGGCCGAACGGCTCGCCGTGGACCCGGTGGTGCTCGCCGCGGGCAGCCTCGTGGTGGCGGCGAGCACCGTCGTCCACGGCGTCACGTCCTCGCCCGGCCGGGTGCTGTACCGGCGCACCCGCGCGGCGGCGACCGACAGCTCCGCCACCTGAGGGAGGCCTGCGCGGATGTGGTTCGACTCGTGGTCCGACCTGACCCGGATCCTCGCCGTGGGCGCGAGCGCTTATGCGACGGTGGTCGTGGTGCTCCGGATCTCGGGCAAGCGCACGCTGGCCAAGCTCAACGCCTTCGACCTCGTGGTCACCGTGGCCCTCGGCTCGACGCTGGCGACGATCCTGCTCAGCAGCGACGTGTCCTGGGCGGAGGGCGCGGTCGCCCTGGCCCTGCTGGCCGCCGCGCAGTTCACCGTCGCCTGGGTCACCGCCCACCGGCCGGACGCGCGGTCGGTGGTCACCGCGCGGCCCACTCTCCTCCTCCGCGACGGGGAGCCGCTTGAGGACGCCCTGCGCGCGCAGCGGGTGACGATGGGCGAGATCCGGCAGGCGGTGCGGGCATCCGGCTCCGGGGACCTGTCCTCGATCGCCGCGGTGGTGCTGGAGAGCGACGGATCCCTCAGCGTCATCCCGACCTCGGAGGCGGGGGACGCCTCCAGCCTGCGCGGGGTCAGGGGGTTCGATGCGTGACCCGCCGCGGAGCGCACGTGTGGGCCGCCGGTGACGGAGTCGGGAACCAGCGGCCGGCGAACGCGTCGGCCAGCTGGGAACGCCACGAGGCGATCTCCTCCGGAGCGATGTCGGTGGAGTCCTCCGCTCGCCGGACCACCCGCTCCAGTTCCCCCCGCAGCTCCTGGTCGAGCCCGCCCCCCGCTGCCCGCCAGGCGAGCTCCCGGAGCAGCCGGGCGAGGCGGCGCAGCACGGCGGGCTGCCCCTCGGCGAACGTGATCGGCTCCTCGAGGCCCAGCCGGAGCAGGGACCGGGCATCCCACTGGGGCAGCACGAACCGCAGGACGCCGTCCCCGTCCCGGCACGGGGTCGGCTCCAGCGGGCGCGTCACGAGCTCACCGAGCAGCGCGGAGACGTGGGAGAGGGCGTGGACGGCCGTCGTCGGGTCGTTCGTCCCCGGCGAGAGGGCGCGGACGGCGATGTCGACCACCTTGCGGAGGCTGTAGGCGATGTCGTGGTCGGGGGTCGGCTCGAACCCCAGGTGCACGTGGTCCTGCACCGCCCGCTCGACCTCGGCCAGGTCCGGTGCCGCGCCCGAGCCGCACGGCCAGACGTGGGCCAGCGGTGTCCCGGCGACGACGGAGTCGCCGATGCGCGCCTCGAGGAGCACCACCACGTCGGCTGCGGCCGCCGCGGCGGCGATCCGGTGCCCGTTCACGTCGGTGACGAAGCCGCTCTCCGTGGCGGGGACCGGTGTCGCCGGGCCGGAGGGCGGACCGCCCCCTGCTGCGGCGTCGTCCTCACGGCCCGGCAGCTCCCGGGCGTAGGTGTCCCGCGCCTCCTCGGAGACGTCCCGCAGCATCGTCTCCACCCGCAGGGACCGGGCGAGGTGCCCGAGGAACAGCACCAGGCCGACGACGCTGGCCAGGGCGAGGACGAAGCCGACGGTGACCGAGAGCCGCGGGACGAAGGCCGGCCCGGTCGACTCCTCCGTCCGCACCGTGCGCAGCACCGTGAGGGCGTAGACGAAGGTGCCCACGAGCAGCGCCAGGGTGGCCTGGACCACCCGGTCGGTGACGAAGGTCTGGAGGAACCTGGGTGAGTGCTGGCTGCTCGCCAGTTGCAGGGCCACCACGGTGAACGAGAACGTCAGCCCGGTCACGGAGATGAGTGACCCGGCGATCGCCGCGAGCACGTCCCGGGCCGCCGAGGGGCCACCGCCGAAGACGAGCGTCAGCGGATGCCGGCCACCGGGTTGCTGGAGGACCTGGTCCAGTGCCGGCAGCCCGACGGCCAGGCCGATCGCGACGACGATCGCCAGCACCGGGAGCGGCCACAGCGAGCTGTGCAGGCGTGCCCACACCGCCGTCCAGGCGCGCCGGAGGGGTCCTCGGCCGGAGGCTCGTCGCACGGTCTCTCCGTACCTCGACGGACTCCCCGGCCACGGCACCACGCGGAATGTCATGAGGTCGTCACCTGGAACCCGAATGCCCACCGGTACCCGGGGAAGGGCAGGTCGCCGGTGCAGGCGGCGACAGGAGGCTCCAGGTGGACCCAGGACTCACGACGACGCAGGCCCTCGTGGGGGCTCTGGTCATCAGCTTGCTGCTGGCCGCCCTGCACGTGGCGGCTCCCCGGATGCGCCGGCTGCCGTTCGTCCCCGAGGACGTGACCGGCTCCTTCGCCGGGGGGCTGGCGGTCGCCTACGTCTTCCTGCACCTCCTACCGGAGCTGGCGGAGGGGAACGAGGCGATCGGGGAGGTGCTCGAGGACGTCGTCGAGCCGACGCCACTGCTCGATCTCGGCATCTTCCTCGTCGCCCTCGCCGGGTTCGCCGCCTTCTACGGGTTGGAACGTCTGGCCCGGTTGCGCGCGGCCACCGGTGCGCGTGGACGGGAGCCGGCCGGGGTCTACTGGCTCCACCTCGGTTCGTTCATGGTCTACAACGGCCTGATCACCTACACGATGGCCCTGCGCCTGCGGACCGGCCTCGCCTTCGCCGTCCTCTTCGCCGTCGCGATGGCCCTGCACTTCGTGCTCACCGACCGGTCCCTCGAGGAGCACTACCCGCGACGATTCCCTCGTAGTGGACGGGCCGCGCTGGCCCTCGCGCTCCTGGCCGGGTGGGTCCTCAGCGCGCTGTTCGCCCCGACGAGCACGGTCGTCGTGGCGCTGCTGACGGCCCTCCTCGGGGGATCGATCCTGCTCAACGTCTTCAAGGAGGAGCTGCCCTCCACCGGGCGGTCGAGCTACCGCTGGTTCCTCACCGGACTGGTGCTCTACGCCGCGCTGCTGGCCCTGGTGACCGCGGTGGGGGAGTGAGGTGCTCGGTGCGGCGGCCGTCGCCGTCGGCGCGGCGCTCGTCCTCGGTGTCCTCCTGGACGTCCTGGCCACCACGCTCACCCTCGGCGAGGGAGCCGGCTGGCTGACCCGTCGCCTCCTGGCGTGGCTCTGGAGCGGGATCCTGCGGCTCCGGCCGCGGGGGAGCCGGTCGAGACTGCTCTCCGACGCGGGGCCGGCGCTCCTCGTGCTCACCGTGCTGATCTGGGTCATGGCCACCTGGGCCGGGTGGTGGCTCGTCTTCCTCGGCAGCGGGTCGGTCGAGTCCGCCGAGACCGGCGCTCCCGCCTCCGCCGCGGACGTCGCCTACTACGCCGGGTACGCCGTCTCCACCCTCGGCGTGGGTGACTTCGTCGCCGACTCCCCGGTCTGGCGGGTCATGACGTCCGTCGCGAGCTTCGGCGGGCTGGCGCTCGTCACCCTGGCGATCACCTACCTGCTGTCGGTGGTCTCCGCCGTGGTCACGCGCCGGGCGCTCGCCACGCAGATCACCGCGTTGGGCGCGACCGCGGGTGAGATGGTGGTCCGGGGGTGGACGGGTGCCTCCTTCGCCCCGGCTTTCACCCAGCACCTGGTCGGCCTGGCCGGTCCGCTCGCGACGGTCGCGCAGCAGCACTTCGCCTATCCCGTGCTGCACTACTTCAGGAGCAGTTCCCCGGACGAGTCGGCGCCGGTGGCGATCGCCGTGCTCGACGACGCCCTGTCCCTGCTGACGGCCGCGGTCGATCCCGCCGCGGCACCGGAGCGGGCTGCCGTCGAACCCGCTCGTCGCGCCATCGCCCGGTACATCCGGACGGCGGGTGGGACGTCGGGCCCACCGTCCGACCACGCCCCGCCGCCTGCACCCTCCGTGGAGCCGCTGCGCCGCTCCGGGGTGCCCCTGCGTCCGGACGCCCTCTCCGCCACGTGGCTCGACGCCGAGGTCGGCCGCCGGCGCAGGCTGCAGCAGCTCGTCCACGAAGCCGGGTGGTCCTGGCCACCGTCCTGATGCCGCCGGATGTCGGCGATCGGACCCGGTTGTGTCACTCCCGTGACGAAGCCGCCGACCGCCGTTTCCGGCCCGACGCCCCGGGCAGCCGGGTGACAGGTCGCCTGACGAGGGGAGCGGGATCGGGCCGACCCCGGCCCGGCGGCCCCGTAGGGCGGCCGGGCACCGTCACACCGGAGACGACGGAGGACCACGTGGACGAGACGATCCGAGAGCCGGCGCTGCGGCACCGGAGCAGCCGGGACGTCCTCGCCGCCCACCTACGGCTGCGCAGGGCGGGAGAGCTCGAGCAGGACCTGCGGGAGAACTACTCCCCGCACGTCGTCGTCCTCACCGCTCGAGCGGTCTTCCGGGGTCACGACGGCGTCAGGAGGTCGGCGCACCGGCTCTGGGCCGCGATCGGCGGCCAGGGCGGGTACACCTACAGCCAGGTGCTCGCCGATGACCGGGTGTGCCTGCTCGAGTGGCGGGGTGGCGACGACCGCTTCCGCGTCCGGTGCGGTGTCGACTCCTATCTGATCGAGGACGGCTGGATCACCGCTCAGACCGTCCACTACCGCGTCGAGGACCTGACCCTGTCGACGTCCGGCGACCACGTGGTCGCCGATCAGGACGGGCTGCCGTCTCTCGCCGGAGGACGACCCCGGCCTGGCCACTGGTGAAGGGGTCCGGGACCCACTGAGGAGAACAGCATGTCTGCTTCGCGTTCGCGCCGCCGGGCCCGCCTGGGAGCCGTGACGGCGCTCCTGCTGGCCGGGACGGCCGCGTTGTCGGCCTGCACGGAGAACCCCCAGCAGCCGGCGACGGGGAGCGACGCCTCGGACATCCGCGGGCCCGAGGACCTGGAGGACCCCTACGACGGCCCTTACACGGCCGACTTCCACACCGACGTCGAGGCCTACGTCGACCAGGAGGTGACCCTCGAGGCGTCGGTGGATCGTGTCGTCTCACCCATCGCCTTCACCATCACCGGACCCGATGGTGAGGACGTCGCGCCCCTGCTGGTCGTGGTCGACGACCCGCTGCCCGACCTCCAGGCCGGCCAGGACGTCGTCGTGGCGGCGACTCCGCAGGACGACTTCGCGGTGTCGGCCGTGGAGGACCGCCTGGGTGCCCACGTGCCCGAGGAGCCCTACGAGGAGTGGGAGGGCGAGCCGTACCTGAGCGCGAGCAGGGTCGCCGTCGGCACCCGGTGAGCGGCGGCGACGTCTCGCCCGACGAGATCGGTCAGCGGCCCGCCGCGGCCCGCGAGCTCGCCCGGCGGCAGCCGCACCTCGTACGTGGTGTCGGCCAGGTGGCCGGTGACGTCCCCGCTGGTCGGGTGAGACCAGGTCACCGCTGCGTGGGCGATCGCGTGAGGGGCCATCGTGTGGTGGTCGGCGAGACCACGGTCATGGTCCACGCGGAAGGACGCAGCGCACGATGACCCCGGACCAGTCTGCCCTGAGCGTGGTGCTCGACGCACGGAAGGCCGCCGATGCCGCCGACCGGACCCGGTCGGCGGCCACCACGATCCACCGGTCCTGATCGAGTGGGACGGGCCGCGCCGTCCGGGCGGCGCCGCACGATGGTCACGTCACCGTGGCAGCCTGCCGAGAGCCCGTGCGCCATCGGCGGCAACCCGTCGCCGCGAGCGGTGCACCCGGAGCGCACGCCAGGAGAGCGAGGAGATCTGCATGTCGGACACCGTGTCCCGGCCTTCGGCACAGGCCGCAGGCGACCAGTCCCGCTGGCCGCTGCTGTTCTCGCCGGGCGAGGTCCGTGGTCGGCGGATCCCGAACCGGATCGTCTCGACCCCCCACGCCACCGGCTGGGGCGCAGGTGGTGTCGTCGCTCGTGCCGAGGTCGACTACCACGTGCGCAAGGCGGCCGGTGGCGTCGGGCTGGTGATGACCTTCGGGTCGGCGTCCGTGGACCCCGAGAGCGCCGCCTCCTACGGGTCGGTGTCGTTGTGGGACCCGCAGAACGACGCCGCGCTGCGTGCTCTGGCCGACGGCGTGCACGCCCACGGGGCGGTGTGCATGTCGCAGATGACCCACATGGGGCGCCGCGGGAGCTCCCTGCTGTCCGGTGTCCCGCTGCGCGGGGTGTCGGACCTGCCCGAGGGCGTGCACCGGGAGGTCCCGGTCGTGCTCGCGGCCGAGGAGCTCGCGACGCTCGTCGAGCGGTTCGCCGAGTCCGCGAGCCGGCTGCACCGGTTCGGGTGGGACGGCGTGGAGGTGACCTCGTTCGGCGGGCACCTGGTCGAGCAGTTCTTCGACCCGGCGGTCAACACCCGCGACGACGAGTACGGCGGCTCGCTGGAGAACCGGGTCCGGTTCGCCCGGGAGGTCCTCGCCGCGGTGCGCGCGGCGACCTCCGAGGACTTCATCATCGGCTTCCGGGTGACCGCCGACCAGCACCTCCCTGCGGGCATGACCCGGCAGGACCTCCGGGACGTGGTGGCCGCCCTGACCGCGGACGGCGTCGTCGACCTGCTCAGCGTCAGCGCCGGCACCGGGGCCACCGAGCGCAGCAGCTCGTTCTTCGTCCCGGGTGACGAGGTCCCCGAGAACGCCAACAGCGAGCTGGCCGCGGCGATGCGCGGCGTCACCGGGATCCCGGTGATCGCCGCCGGGCGCATCCTGGACGCGGAGACCGCCGAGCACGCACTGCGCGACCAGGGCGTCGACTTCGTCGCGATGACCCGGGCTCTGATCGCCGATCCCGACCTGCCCCGGAAGCTCCTGACCGGCGGCCGACCGAGGCCGTGCATCAGCATCAACGAGGGGTGCATCGGCCGGCTCTACTCCGGGATGCCGATGGAGTGCTCCATCAACCCGGCGATCCGCGCCCCCGAGCTCGGCGACGGTGCCGACGTCGGCACGACAGCCGATCGTGGGGTGCGGGAGCACGTCGTCGTGGTCGGGGGAGGTGTCGCCGGAGCCGAGGCCGCCCGCCGCGCCGCCCGCCGGGGCAACCGGGTGACCCTCCTGGAGGAGCGGCCACGGCTGGGTGGGCGGGCCCGCACCGCCGGCCTGCGGCGCGGACGCCAGCGGTGGGACCTCTACCTGGACTGGCTGGACGCCGAGCTCCGTGACCTCGGCGTGGACATCCGGCTGGGAGCTCCGGCGACCGCGGACACCATCGCCGCGCTCGCGCCGGACTCCGTCGTCCTCGCCACCGGGTCGCGGCCCCGCCGGACCTCGTGGCACGACAGCGGCGTGGCGGTCGCCGACGCGGACGAGGTGATCGTCGCTCCGCCGGTGCCCCGGGGAAGCGGGGCCGTGACCATCGTCGATGCCGAGGGCGGCTTCACCGCACCCACCGCCGCCGAGGCCCTCGTCGGGGCCGGGTGGACCGTCCGGATCATCACCGACCTGGCCTACGTCGCCGCCACGGTGGACCCGACGCAGGTGTGGTTCGTCCGTCGCCGGCTCAAGAAGGCGGGGGTCGACCTGCAGGGCCGGGTCGAGCTCGTCCGGGACCGTGAGGGCTGGGGGCTCCTGGACCTGGAGTCCGATGACCGGCGAGCGGTCGCCGCCCCGGACCTGATCGTCCTCGCCGGGCACCGCACCGCGCGCGACGACCTCTTCCGCACGCTCGTCGAGGCCCTGCCCCGCACGCCCATCCGCCGCGTCGGGGACGCCCTCGCCCCACGCAGCCTCCGCGACGCCGTCGCGGAGGGGGCCGCCGCCGGGGACACGAGCTCGAAGGGGTAGCGGAGGTCGGGGCCACGCCGGCCTGCGGTAGGTGAGCCGCGGCTCGGGGCTCGCGCTCTCGGGTGGCTGTCGCCGGCTCCGTTTCGATCGGGTGGTCTGTGCCCGCCGCGTTCCCTCCCCGAGCCCAGCGCTGCGAGTCGTCAGCTCCGGGCGGCGAGATCCGCTCCCGGTGCCGCGCGCAGCCGGTCGAGGAGGGCGTCGAGCGTGCTGCGGTCGGCGTCGCTGAAGTCGGCGAAGACCGAGCGCAGGTTGGCCGCGTGGACCGGGGCCGCCTCGTCCAGCTTGGCCCGGCCGGCGGCGGTGAGGGCGGCGTAGGAGACCCGCCGGTCGGTGGGGCACGGCACGCGTTCCACGTACCCCGCCGCCGCCATGCGGTCGACCAATCGCGTCACGCCGCCGGTCGTGAGGCTGACCTCCTCGGCGAGGCCGCCCATCGTCAGCCGGCCGTCGTGCGACCGCCCGAGCCGCACGAGCACCTCGAACCAGGCATGGGGGAGGTCGCAGCGCGCCTCCAGGTCGGCACCGAGCCGTCGCTCGAGGCGGCTCTGGGCCTCCAGCAGTCGGCCGAAGGTCGTGATGAGGGCGTCGTCGCGCCGGGAGAGCGGAGGCACGAGGAAAATCTACCGCGTCAGTAGTTGACGACTCAAGTATCACCCTCTATGGTCCCCTGCAGGCTCAACATCTGAGCGGTCAGCTACTTCCAGGAGACCCTCATGCCCATCGCGGTCATCGGAGCGGGCAACGTCGGCGGCGGCCTTGCGCGTGCGGCCGTGGCGGCGGGCCACGACGTCGTGCTGAGTGGGGCTAACCCGGACAGGGCGCGGGCCACGGCAGAGGCGACCGGCGCCCGCGCGGCCGAGAGCAACGTCGCCGCGGTCGACGGTGCGCAGGTCGTCGTCCCCGCCGTCCCCGGTGTCGCCGCGCCCGCCGTGGCGGCGGAGCTGGCCCCGGCGCTGGACGGCGCCGTCGTCGTGGACGCCACCAACCCGCTGGACGAGGCCTACCTGCAGGTGCTGCTCGCCGGCGACGACGCCGACGCCAAGGCCCGCGTGGCCGAGCTCGCCTCGTCGCTGGGCTTCGCCCCGATCGACGCCGGCGGCCTGCGGCTGGCCCGCTCGCTGGAGGAGATCGCCTTACTCAACATCACCCTCAACGCGACCAAGGGCTGGGCCTGGCAGAGCGCCTTCCAGCTGGTCGGCCCCACCGCCTGAACCCTCGATCCGAGCAGGAGTCCCACCATGACCATCGCCGCCGTCCGGCTCAACCACGCCGTCCTGTTCGTCAGCGACCTGGAGCGCTCGCTGCGGTTCTGGATCGGCGCCTTCGGCATGGAGGTCGCCGCCCGCGAACTCCGGGCCAACGCCGCCTTCCTCCGGTTGCCCCGCTCCGGCAACCACCACGACCTCGGGCTCTTCGGCATCGGTGCCGGCGCGCCGCCCCGCGCCCGCGGCACGGTGGGCCTGTACCACCTGGCCTGGCAGGTCGACACCATCGACGAGCTCGCGGAGGCCCGCGACACCCTCGTGCAGCTGGGCGCCCACACCGGCGAGTCCAGCCACGGCGCCACCAAGAGCGTCTACGGCATCGACCCCGACGGCAACGAGTTCGAGGTCATGTGGATGCTGCCGCGCGAGGCCTGGGGCGAGTACGAGAACGCCGCCCCGGTGGACCGGCTGGACATGGCGGCCGAGGTGCAGCGGTGGTCGGGCGTCGGCACGGCCGGCCGCGTGCTGCCCGGATCGGTGGAGGCCGGGGCGTGACCGCCACGGAGGCCGCACCGGTGGTGGCCACGGCCGGCAGCGCCGACCCGGCCGCGCCGCTCGTCGTCCTCCTGCACGGCCGGGGGTCCCACGAGCGGGAGATCATCGCCCTCGCCGAGCACCTGCCCGTGGGCCCGGCGTACGCGGCCGTGCGGGCGCCGATCGCCGAGGGCGGCGGCTACGCCTGGTTCGCCAACCGGGGGATCGGGCGCCCGGTGGCCGAGTCGCTGCGCTCGACCATGGACTGGTTCCGGCCGTGGCTGGACCAGGTCGCCCCGCCCGGGCGCCCGGTCGTGCTGATCGGGTTCAGCGGGGGAGCGGCGTTCGCCGGCGGGCTGCTGCTCGACGACCCCGGCCGGTACGCCGGCGCCGCGGTCCTCTACGGCACGCTGCCCTTCGACGCCGGCGTCCCGACCACCCCCGCCCGGCTCGCCGGCGTGCCCGTCGTGGTCGCGCAGGGCGAGCACGACACCGTCATCCCGCGGGAGCTGCTCGACCGCACCTGGGCCTACCTGCTCGGCGAGTCGGGCGCGCCGACCGTCGCCCGCCGCGACCCGGTCGGGCACGGCATCTCCGCCGAGGCGCTGGCCACGCTGGCCGGCTGGCTGCAGGAGCGCCTGGCCTTCCTCGCCCACCGCGGCCGGCCGCAGCCGGGTCCGTCCACCTGGCCGACGCTGCCGGGCGGCACCCTCCCGGCCCGGCCGGGTCCGCGCCCGGTGGTCAGCGCCGGCATCCCGCAGGAGCAGCTCAGCGACACCGCCCCCGTGGACCTGCAGGCGCAGGTGTTCGCCCGGATCTCGGCGCTGCCCGGCGTGCGCACCCGCCAGTCGGCGATCTCGGTGCCCGGCGCACGCGGCTTCCAGCTGGCCCCGCCGCGGCTCGGCCCGGTGGACGCGTACATCGTCCCGTCCGCCGGGGAGTTCGCCCACGTCCACCCCGGCCACGACGGCTCGCTGCACATCGCCCTGCCGCCGGCCCTCGCGGCCGACGTGGTGGCGACGGGCTGGGGAGTGGCGCACCCGCTCGCCGGTGTCCGGCTCACCCCGGGGATGGTCATGCTCTTCGGTCCCCGCGACGCGGCCGAGCTCGAGACCGTCGTCGGCGTCGTCGCCACCAGCCACGCCTGGGCCTCGGGGCAGCTCCCGTGATCGACAGCGTCCTGGTGCACGAGCTCGCCGACGAGCTCGCGGACGCCGCCGAACATGCCCGGCCGGTGTCGCCCCTCACCGCCCGCTATCCGGACCTCGACCTCACCGACGCCTACGCCGTGCAGCGCGCGCTGGTCCGGCGGTGGACCGCTGCCGGCGACCGGGTGGTCGGGCACAAGGTGGGGCTCACGTCGGCGGCGATGCAGGAGCAGCCCGGCGTCGACCAGCCGGACTCGGGGGTCCTGCTGGACCGCATGGTGCACACCGACGGGGCGGTCCTCGACGCAAGCCGGCTCCTCGCGCCGCGGGTGGAGGCGGAGATCGCATTCGTGCTCGGCGCCGACGTCCCCGCCGGGGCCACCCGCGACGAGGTGGCCGCGGCAATCACATCCGTGGCGGTCGCCGTGGAGGTCATCGACAGCCGGATCGCCGACTGGCGCATCGCCGTCCAGGACACCGTCGCCGACAACGCCTCCTCCGCCTGCGCCGTCGTCGGCCGGCCGGTCCCGATCGAGGACGTCGGCGACCTGCGGACCGCCGGCCTGGTGCTGCGGTGCAACGGAGAGGTCGCCGCGACCGGCGCGGGCGCGGCGGTCCTCGGCGACCCGGTGCTCGCGCTCACGTGGCTGGCCGGGCGGCTCGCCGAGCAGGGTGAGCAGATGCGGGCCGGCCAGGTCGTGCTTCCCGGCGCCGTGCACGCCGCCGTGCCCCTCGCCGCAGGCGACGTGGTCACCGCGACCGGCTCGGGTCTCGGATCGGTGTCGCTCCGGATGGCGGCGGCATGACCACCGCACCGGAGGCCGCGCGTTCGTTGCGGGACGCACGGCTGGCCCGTGTCCCGCGCCGGCCGTTCACCGACACCGACCCCGCGCTCGACGAGGACTGGGGCTATCGGGTCCAGGACCTGGACCGGAGTGAGCGCCTGGCCACGGGGGAGCACCTGGTCGGCGCCAAGCTCGGCCTCACCAGCCGGGCCAAGCAGCGCACGATGGGGGTGGTGCAGCCGATCGTCGGGTTCCTCACCGACGCGATGCAGCTCGGCACCGGCGACGACGAACAGGTGCTCGCCCGGACGGCGCAGCCCCGGGTGGAGCCCGAGATCGCCTTCCGGCTCGCCCGGGACCTCGACCACCCGCTCACCCCCTGGACGGCCGAGCAGGCGATCGACGCGGTCGCCGTCGCCGTCGAGGTCATCGACTCCCGGTACGCCGCCTTCGGGTTCCGGCTGCCCGACGTCGTCGCCGACGACACCAGTGCCGCCGGCTTCCAGGTCGGCCGGTGGACCCGTCCGCGAGAGGCAGGGGACCTCGCCACGGCCGGCTGCGTCCTGTCCGTCGACGGGGCGGTGGTGCACACGGCGACCGGGGCGGCGGTCCTCGGGCACCCGCTCCGTGCGCTGGTGCACCTGTCGGAGCACCTCGCGCGGCGCGGCGAGCGACTGGCGGCCGGCGCGGTCGTGCTGGCCGGGGCCCTCACCGACGCCGTCCCGGTACGGCCCGGCGCGGTGCACCGCGCGGAGATCCGCGGGCTCGGGGCGGTCGAGCTCGCCCCGGGAGCCCGGTAGACCGTCCGGCTCGGCAGGGGCGCGGAGTCCGTGGCCCCGACGGGGCGGTGGCACCTCTCGGCGCTCGCCGCGATCCGGTCGGCCGGCGCCATCGTGCTGCGCGGAGGGCGGCTCGAAAAATCATTGAACTGTCAAGCAAACATGCCCTATGGTGGAAGTGCTTCAAACTTCAAGCGCCTGGAGGGCTGATGTCCGGCACCACATCCCCATCTCCCGTGACGCCCGGCGATGCGGTGGTGGACCGCACCACCCGAGGGGACGCCACGATCGGCTCCCGGGCAGACGTGGCCACCGGCGCCCCTGCTCGCTACGCCAAGCAACTGATCTCGCACCTGGGCCGCAAGGTGCCCTTCACCGGCGACGCGACCACCGCGCCGGCGACCGCGGTGATCGGTGGGGCCACCGCCGGGATCGTCGTCGGCGAGGGCATGCTCACCCTGTGGGCCGCCGGCGAGGACGAGGAGTCCGTCGCGCGGGTCGAGCACGTGCTCGGCAGCCACCTGGAGCGCTTCGCCCAGCGCGAGGCCCTCAGCGTGCGGTGGATCCGCGACGGCGGCGCCCCCGACCCCACCCCCATCGAGGAGTCCGCGTGACCACGCCCGCCCCCACCACGACCGCTGTCGCGGACGCCGGCATCCCGGCCGCGCACCCGTTCGCCGCGCACCTGCGGCGGGTCGCCGCCCTCGAGGCCGCCGAACCGCACCCCGTCTGGACGCCGGAGGACGGGCCGCTGCCCAGCCTCTACCTCTCCCACGGCGGCGGTCCGATGCCGTTCGGCAGCTCCGAGTGGCTGGACCCACTGCACGACTGGGCCCGCGCGCTGCCCAGGCCGAAGGCGATCCTGGTCGTCTCCGCGCACTGGGAGTCCGCGCCGCTGTCGATCAGCGCCGCCCGGCCCGACGAGCTGGTCTACGACTTCGGCGGCTTCGACCCGCTCTACTACACGTTCCGCTACGACACCCCCGACGCCGGCGAGCTGGCCCGGCAGGTGGTGGGGCTCGTGCCGGACACCGAGCAGGTGCACCGGCACGCCCGCCGCGGCCTGGACCACGGCGCCTGGGTGCCGCTGAAGATCATGTACCCGGCCGCCGACGTCCCGGTGCTGCAGCTGAGCCTGCCCACCGAGGACCCCGAGAAGCTGCTGGCCCTCGGCGAGCGGCTGCGGCCGCTGCGCGAGCAGGGCGTGCTGGTCGTCGGGTCGGGCCACATGACCCACGGCCTGCCCTTCCTGACCCGGGAGATGCTCCTGGAGAACCAGGTGCCCAGCTGGTCGGCGGACTTCGACGCCTGGGCCGCCGACGCCCTTGCCCGCGGCGACGTCGCCGAGCTCGCCCGGTTCCGCACCACCGCCCCGGGGATGCCCTACGCGCACCCGACGGTCGAGCACTTCACCCCGCTGTTCGTCACCCTGGGTGCGGCCACCGACCCCACCGCCCCGGTGCTCACCACCCTCGACGGCTACGGCCTCGGGCTGTCCCGGCGCTCCTTCCAGGCGGCCTGAGCTCGACGGGCGCCACTCCGACCACCGGCGTCGCCGTGGCCTGGGCCGACGGTGAGCCGCGCCGGCCGAGCGGGGCGCGGATGGCCGCCTGACCCCGCTGGTCCGGCTGGCTGCTCGAGGAGCTCCAGTGCCACGGTCGTCTACCCGACCACGGTGTCGACGGCGGGCACCAGCGTCGCGCCGGTGTCCCGGGCGCGGGCCAGCGCGGCGGCCGCGGGCTCGTCGTCTGCTCGGTGAGCGCCCCGTCGGCGACCAGCCCGCGCCGCACCAGGTCGGCGTCCGCCTCGGCCATCGCCTCGGCCGACCAGCCGCGGGTGCCCGCGTACTCGGTGGGCGCCCAGCCGACCCAGTACTCGGTCATCAGGTTCATCTGCACGCCGG
>NZ_JBJGYN010000055.1:0-28072 GCF_054050015.1 Geodermatophilus sp. SYSU D01176
GCCATCAGGCGCCTGATGGCCACCACTGTGCAGATCTCGCGTGGACAGCGGCTGCGACCATGGAGGTCGTGCCCGACCTCTCCCGCATGCGCAGGGACTACGAGACCCGGGGCCTCCGTGAGGACGACCTCGCTCCCACCTGGGTCGAGCAGTTCGACCGCTGGTTCGCCGACGCCGTCGCCGCCGAGCTGCCCGAGCCCAACGCCGTGGTGCTCGCCACCGCGGACGCCGACGGTGCCCCTGACGCGCGGATCGTGCTGGTCAAGGGCTACGACGAGTACGGCTTCGTGTTCGCCACCAGCTACGCCTCGACCAAGGGCGCCCAGCTGGCGGTCAACCCGCGGGCCGCGCTGGTCTTCCCCTGGCACGCGCTGCAGCGGCAGGTGCGGGTGACCGGCCGGGTCGAGCGGGTGGGGGAGCGCGCCAGCGACGACCTGTGGAACCCGCGTCCGCGCGGCGCCCAGCTGGCCGCCGCCGCCTCGCTGCAGTCGACGACGGTCGACTCGCGCGAGGAGCTGGTCCAGCGGCTGCGCCGGCTGGACGCCGACACGGCGGGGAGCAGCCTCCCGCGCCCGGAGGTCTGGGGTGGCTACCGGGTGGTGCCCGACGCCGTCGAGTTCTGGCAGGGCGGGGCCGACCGGTTGCACGACCGGCTCCGCTTCGTCCGCGACGACGCGGAGGGGGGCGGCTGGATCGTCCAGCGGCTCGCGCCGTGAAGAAGGACCCCGCTGCCCCCCACGCCTCGCACGCTCGGCGTGGGTCCCTGCAACGGGGCCACGACCGGCGCCGCGCCTGGGCCATCGACACCAACCCGCTGCGCAACCCGGACTACCGGCGGCTGTTCTGGGGCGTCGCGGCCACGATGCTGGGTCAGCAGATGACGCTGGTCGCCGTCCCGTACCAGGTCTACGCGCTGACCGGCTCCTCGCTGCTGGTCGGCGTCACCTCCGTGGTGGCGCTCGTCCCGCTGATCGTCTTCGGCCTGCTCGGCGGCGCGATCGCCGACTCCATGGACCGCCGGCGGCTGATGCTGGTCACCGGCGTCGGCTCGGCGGTCACCAGCGCGCTGCTCGCCGGGCAGGCGCTGCTCCCCGGCGGCGGCGACCTGGCGCTGCTGTGGGTGCTGACCGCGTGCGTCTCCGGCTTCACCGCGGTCAACCAGCCCACCCGCAGCGCCGTCATCCCCGCGATCGTCGGGGCCGAGGGTGTCCCGGCGGCCAACGCGCTGGCCATGACCGTGCGCCAGGTCGGCGTCATCGCCGGTCCGCTGCTGGCCGGCCTGCTCATCGCCGTCGGCAACCTGCCCCTCGCCTACGCCGTCGACGCGCTGGGCTTCCTGGTCGCCGTCCTGCTGCTGCGCGGGCTCCCGCCGCTGCCCCCGGGGCGGGACGCCGGACCGCTGCGCCTGGGCGCCGCCGTGCGCGGGGTGGCCGAGGGCTTCACCTTCCTGCGCACCCAGCCGGTGCTGCTGATGACCTTCGTCGTCGACGTCATCGCGATGCTGTTCGCCTGGCCGCAGGCGGTCTTCCCGGAGCTGTCCGAGGGCCGCTTCGCCGACTCGCCCAACAGCCTGGGCTGGCTCTTCGCGGGCATCTCGATCGGCGCGCTGCTCATGGGGCTGACCTCGGGGTGGGTGTCCCGGGTGGACCGGCAGGGCGCCGTCGTCCTGGTGGCGATCGTCGTCTGGGGCGTGGCGATCATCGGGTTCGGGTTCGCGTCGACCCTGTGGCTGGCCGTCCTCTGCCTGGCCGTGGCCGGTGCCGGGGACATGGTCAGCGCGGTGCTGCGCTCGTCGATGCTGCAGCTGGCCGCGCCGGAGGGCATGCGCGGGCGCATGCAGGGCGTCTTCCTCGTCGTCGTCGCGGGCGGTCCCCGGCTGGGGGACCTGCGGGCCGGCGCGATCGCCAGCGCGGCGGGCGTGACGACGGCGATGGTCTCCGGCGGCGTCGTGGTCGTCGTCGCGATGGTCGTCGTCGCGCTGGTCGTGCCCTCGTTCTGGACCTTCCGCGCGTCCCGCTCGGCGCAGCCCTCCGCCCGCGGCTGAGGTGCCGCCTGCCGCCCGCGACCGACCGGGTCGCCCCCGGGCCGCGCGGAGGTCTCCGGCGGGGTCCCCTGGTCTGCGCGGTGTGGTGGCGTGCTCTCTCAGGCTGCCGACGACGCCGGGACGACGTGCAGCCCGACCTCGACGTTGCCGGCGGTGGCCCGCGAGTACGGGCAGATGGTGTGCGTCTGCTCCATGAGCCGCCGGGCCTGCTCGTCGTCCAGCTGCGGCAGCCGCGCCCGGAGGTCGACGGCGAGGCCGAAGTCGCCGGGCGCCGCGCGCAGGAAGTGCACCTCGGCGGTGACCGAGGAGCCCTCGAGCGCCTGCGGGGTCAGCCCGAGGTCCCGGAGCGCGAAGCGCATGGCGCTGTGGAAGCAGGCGGCGTAGCCCGCGGCGAACAGCTGCTCGGGGTTGGTCCCCGGGCCGCCGTCGCCGCCCATCTCCGCCGGACGGGACAGGCTGGCGGTCAGCCGCCCGTCGGACGAGCTCACCTCGCCGGTCCGTGCTCCGGACGCCGTCGCCTCGGCCGTGTAGACGCGGTCCATGGGACCCGTCCTACCCGGGCGTCGGCATCCGCGCAGTTCGGCGGCCCCGTCCCAGAGGCTCGCCGCGAGCGTGCGAGCGGTGAGGAGGACGGGGTCCTCTCTCACGCCAGGGCGTGCGCGACCACCCTCAGGTCGGCGACCAGCGCGTCGTAGGCGGCGGCGCGGGCCTCGTCGGGCGTGCGCAGGATCGCCGAGGGGTGGGTGGTGGCCAGCATCCAGGTCTGGTGCGGCGCGTCCTCCTCGTCGTCGGCCGGTTCCCCCTCGGCCGCCGCGACACCGGGCGGGGTCCAGGGGAGGAGCTGCCCACGGTCCTTGGTGATCCGGAAGGACGGCGAGATCAGCGCCTTGGCCGCGGTGGCGCCCAGGCAGACCACGACCTCGGGCTGCAGGACGGCGAACTCCGCCTCCAGCCACGGCCGGCAGGCACGCAGGTGCTCGGGCCCCGGGGTCTGGTGGATCCGCCGCTTGCCCTTCTGCGTGAACCGGAAGTGCTTGACCGCGTTGGTGATGTAGGCGTCGCGACGTTCGATGCCGGCGTCGCCGAGCGCCCGGTCCAGCAGCCGGCCGGCCGGGCCGACGAACGGCTCGCCCTTGCGGTCCTCCTGGTCGCCGGGCTGCTCGCCCACGAAGACGATGCGGGCGGTCTCGGGCCCGTCGCCGAACACGGTCTGGGTCGTGCCCTGCCACAGCTCACAGGCCTGGCAGCCGGCGGCGGCCGCGCGCAGCCCGTCGAGCCCGACCCCGGTCGGCGGCCGCGCCGGCGCGTTCTCCTGGCTCATGGGCTGATGAGACCGCAGATGCGGCCGCACCGCAGGGCAGACCGTCGCGGCTCGTCCGCCGTGCGCGAGGAGGGCCGGCGCCCGACGGGGACGCCGCCACCGCCACGGCAGTGCGCGCCGGTGATCAGCTGCCCTGATCGTTTCCGTTACCGTCGGCCCGGCCCCACGTCCGGGAGGAGCACGCGTGCTGGAGTTCGACGGGTTGCGCAAGAGCTACGGAGGCAACCGGGTGCTCGACGGCGTCTCGTTCACCGTCGCCCCGGGCTCGATGTTCGGCTTCTGCGGGTCCAACGGCGCCGGCAAGACGACGACGATGCGGATCGCGATGGGCCTGGTCCGCGCCGACGCCGGCGAGGTGCGCTGGCAGGGACGCCCGCTGGACCAGGCGGTGCGCCGCCGGATCGGCTACATGCCCGAGGAGCGCGGCCTGTACCCGAAGATGCGGGTCGGCGAGCAGTTGACCTACTTCGCCCGGCTGCACGGGGTGGACGGGCCGGCCGCCGGCCGCGCCGCGGAGCACTGGGCCGAGCGGCTCGGCCTGGGCGAGCGCCGCCGCTCCCGGGTCGAGGAGCTGTCGCTGGGCAACCAGCAGCGGGTGCAGCTGGCCGCGGCCCTGGTCGGCCGGCCGGAGGTGCTCATCCTCGACGAGCCGTTCTCCGGCCTGGACCCGGTGGGCGTCGACGCGCTCGCCGAGGCGCTGCTGGAGCAGGTGCGCGGCGGCGTCCCGGTCGTCTTCTCCAGCCACCAGCTGGACCTGGTCGAGCGGCTCTGCGACGCCGTCGGCATCCTCGCCCGCGGCTCGATGGTCGCCGCCGGTCCGGTCGCTGACCTCCGGCGCCGCGAGGCCGGCCGGCTGCTGCGGGTCGTCGTCCCCGACGCGGCGCCGGGCTGGGCGGCGGCGCTGCCCGGCGTGCGGGTCGTCTCCGAGCAGGCCGGCGACACCCTGCTGGAGCTCGCCCCCGGCACCGACGACCAGTCGGTGCTGGCCGCGGGGCTGCGCACCGGGCGGGTCGAGCACTTCGCCCGGCGCGAACCCAGCCTGGTCGAGCTGTTCCGCGAGGCGGTCACCGAGTCCGCCGGGACGGTCGCCGCGTGATGGCGTCCGCACCCCGCACCCCCGGCAGCGCCGCGCTGGTCCGGCTGGTGGCGGCGCGGGAGGTCTCCAGCCGCATCCGCGACAAGAACTTCATCGTCAGCTCGATCGTCATCCTCGTGCTGCTGCTCGGCACGATGGCCTTCCAGGTGGCGGTCAGCGGCGACGACGAGCCCAGCCGGGTCGCGGTCGTGGCCGACGACGACCGGCTCGGGCCGGCGCTCGAGGCGCAGGGTGAGGCCGTCGGCGTCGACGTGCAGGTGGTCGACGCCGCCGACGGGGCCGCGGCGCGGGCCGCGGTCGAGGACGAGGAGGTCGACGCGGCGCTGGTCGAGGGCGCCGGCCCCGCCCCCGAGCTCGTGGTCCTCGTCCGGGACCCCACGCTGGAGGCGGTCGTCAGCGGCGCGGTCAGCGGGCTGGCCGTCTCCGACCGGTTGCTGGAGGCCGGCGTCGACCTGCAGTCCCTCCCCGAGGTGGCGGTCACCCCGATCGGCGACGCCGAGGACGACGGCCAGCAGGTGGTCGTGGCGATCATCGGCGTCGTCCTGCTCTACGGCCTGCTCATCCTGTTCGCGCAGTTCGTCGCCCAGGGCGTGGTGGAGGAGAAGGCCAGCCGCGTGGTGGAGCTGCTCCTGGCGACCATGCGGCCCTGGCAGCTGCTGGCCGGCAAGATCCTCGGCCTGGGCCTGCTCGGGCTCGGGCAGATCGTCGTCATCGGCGTGGTCGGGGTCGCCGGCGCGCTGACCCTCGACCTGGTCGACGTCCCCGGGGAGCTGATCGGCACGGTGGCCGCCGTCGTCGCCTGGTTCGTGCTGGGCTACGCCTTCTACGCGTGCGTCTTCGCGGTGGCCGCCTCGCTGGTCAGCCGGCAGGAGGACCTCGGCAGCGTGCTCACGCCCGCGTCGTTGCTGCTCGTCGCCGGGTTCTTCGTGGCCCTGCAGGCCGCCGGGGAGCCCGGCGGCACGCTCGCGCGGGTCACCTCCCTCGTGCCCGGCCTCTCGCCGCTGGTGATGCCGGTGCGCCAGGCGGCCGGGGAGGCGGCGGGCTGGGAGGTCGCGCTGGCCGTCGTCCTCATGCTGCTGGCCATCGGGCTCGCCGTCCGCCTCGGCGGGCGGGTCTACGCCGGCGCCCTGCTGCGCACCAGCGGGAAGACCAAGGTGCGCGAGGCGCTGCGGGCGGGGCGAGCCTGAACCGGCGAGATCCCCGGTCTCCCACGGATGGCGCGGCCCAGCCGTGCGAGATCGCCGATCTCGACCACGACCGGGTTGGTCCCGCCGAGGCCGGGTAGCGCGGCGGCATGGCGATGCAGCTGGGCTACACGATGATGACCGAGCAGGCCGGACCGAAGGACCTGGTCAGGCACGTCGTCGGCGCGGAGGGGGCCGGCTTCGACTTCGCCGTCAGCAGCGACCACTTCTTCCCGTGGCTGGACGAGATGGGTCACTCGCCGAACGCCTGGGTGACCCTCGGCGCCGCGGCGCAGGCAACCAGCCGGATTGACCTGATGACCTACGTGACCTGCCCGATCCTCCGCTACCGCCCGGCCGTGGTGGCCCAGCAGGCGGCCACCCTGCAGCTGCTCGCCGACGGCCGCTTCACCCTGGGCCTCGGCGCGGGGGAGAACCTCAACGAGCACGTCATCGGGGAGGGCTGGCCGCCGGTCGCCGTCCGCCACGAGATGTTCGCCGAGGCGGTGCAGGTCATCCGCGGGCTCCTGGCCGGCGACGGCTACACGACCTTCCACGGCGACCACTACTCCGTCGACGGCGGCCGGATCTGGGACCTGCCCGAGGGCGGGGTGCCCATCGGCATCGCCGTGTCGGGGGAGAGGTCGGTGCAGCTGGCCGGCGAGTACGCCGACGTGCTGATGGCCACCGAGCCCCGGGCCGAGCTGGTGCAGGGCTTCGACGCCGCGGGTGGCGCCGGCAAGCCGCGGGTCGGCCAGATGCCGATCTGCCACGACACCGACCGCGACGCCGCGGTGACGCGGGCGCACCAGCTGTTCCGCTGGTTCGGCCTGGGCTGGAAGGTCAACGCCGACCTGCCCGGGACGGCGGGGTTCGCGGCCGCCAGCCAGTTCGTCCGCGAGGAGGACGTCGCGGCGAGCATCCCCTGCGGGGACGACGTCGACGCGGTGATCGAGGCTGCCACGGCGTACGCCGACGCCGGCTTCACGCACCTGGCGCTGGTGCAGATCGGCGGGGACCACCAGCAGCCGTACCTGGAGTGGGCGGAGGAGCGCCTGCTGCCGGCGTGGCGCTCGGCCTTCGGACAGCCGACCACCGGCGGGTGACCTGCTCCTCCTCCGACGGGTGAGACCGCCCGGTGGGGGGACGACGGGGTGCCGGGCCGCCGCGATGATCGCCGCATGCGGGAGGACCTCGACGGGCGCCTCCGGGGGCTGCGCGCCTGCCGGGACGCCGACACCGTCATCGAGCTGGGCTGCGACCTGGCCGATGCCGGGCGCCACTCCGACGCCGAGCGCTGCTTCCGCCGGGCCGCCGAGCTCGGGGACGCCCTCGGCTGGTTCAACCTCGGCAACTCCCTGGCCGCGCGCGGGCGGGTCGAGGAGGCGGTGGACGCCTACGAGCGGGCGCTGGCCGGTGGGGAGCGGGACGCGTGGGTGAACCTCGGCCTGGTGCTCGAGGAGCTCGGCGACCTGGCCGGTGCGATGCGCGCCTACGGCGGGGCCGGTGCGGCGGGGGACACCCAGGGCGGGCTGCAGCTGGCGTTCCTGCTGCACGAGCAGGGCGAGCACGAGCAGGCCGTCGCGGTGGCGGCGGAGCTCGCCGCCACGGGGGACGACGTCGCCGCCTCGGTCGTGGCCTGCTGGCGGTGGGCCGCCTCGCACGACACCTCCCTGGAGGTCGACCTGCGCGCCGGGGCCGACCGCTTCCCGGGCACACGGGTGGCGCTGGCCGCCCTGCTGCGCGTCACCGGTCGGGAGGACGAGGCCCGCTTCACCCTCGAGCGCGGCGCGAAGCTCGGCGAGGTGCAGGCCTGGCTGCCGCTGGGCAACTTCTACGTCGAGGACCTGGGCGACGTGGAGTCGGCCGAGGAGGCCTACCGCGCAGGGATCGCCGCCGGGGACGGCTACTGCCACCACAACCTGGCCGTGCTGCTGGCCGACCGGGGCGACCTCGACGGTGCGGTGGAGCACTTCCGGTTGGGCGCCGCCGGCGGCGACGACCTCGCGGAGCGGGCCCTGCGCGAGCTCGGCGGCTGAAGAGGACCCCTCTGCCCCCCACCGCTCGCAGGCTCGTGGCGGGGCCCTGCAGAGGGGCCGTCCGGCGGGGCGTGGCAGCCGGGGGCGCGCTCAGCCGTCGACGGTGACGTCGGCGAACGGGACGTAGGGCTCCACGTACGGGAAGACCACGAACAGCAGCAGCGCGCTGACCGCGGCCAGGAGCACGAGGGCGAGCAGCGCCCGCACCGCCGTGGGGCCGGGCAGGTGCCGCCAGATCCAGGAGTACACGGTCGCTCCTCACGCTCCCCGCAGGGCCGCGGGCCCGTCGGGCGCCGCCGCGCGGGGCACCGGGCCGCTCTCGAGCACGGCGTGCACGATGAGCCGCTGGCGCGCGGAGTACTCCGGGTGGCAGGTGGTCAGGGTCAGGTAGGCGCCGGTCGGGGAGCCGTCCGCCGGGCCGCCCGGCGTCGGGGCGATGACCGACACGTCCGAGGGGGAGACGACCTGCTGGCCGGGCACCTGCTCCGCCGGGCCGAGGACCCGGTAGACGAACCAGCTGTCGGCGGTCTCGACGACGATCGGGTCGCCCTCGCGCAGCTCGTCGATCTCCAGGAACGGCGACCCGCGGCCCACCCGGTGCCCGGCGACGGCGAAGTTGCCCTGCTCCCCGGGCATCGCGGTGCCGGGATAGTGGCCGGGCCCCTGCTCCAGCTCCTCGGTGCCGGTACCCTCGACGACCGCCCGCGCGTAGTCGGCGCCCAGCCGCGGGATGTGCAGCATCGCGAACGCCTCGCCGCCCTGCAGCTCGGCCGGGACGGCGGCCGGTCCCGCCGTCCACTCCTCGCGCAGCTCGGCGGTCAGCTCGTCCTGACGGGCGTTGCTCTGCAGGTCAGTCACCCACAGCTCGTGGACGACGAAGAGCAGCAGGACGTAGCCGACGGTGAGCAGCAGCTGCCCGGCCCCACGCGCCGCGGTGCGCAGCGCATCCCCCGGGGTCCCCGTCACGGCGACCGATGCTAGGTCGGCCGGCGCCCCCGGCCGGGAACGCCGCGCGACCGCGTCCCACCGGCCAATCCCGTCCCAACCGGTCGGCGGCCTCAGCCCTGCTGGCGCAGGCCGGCCAGCGGCCCGCGGTAGGGGTTCGCCGGCGGACCCGTACCGCCCGGGCGGGCGGTGAACAACCGCCCGGCGTCGGGCTGGGCGGCGCGCCCGGCGTCGTCCAGCCCCTCCGCCGAGGTGCTCACCACGAGCAGGTCCCGCGCGGGACCGGCGAAGGCGCAGCTCGACGTCTGGGCCACCCCGGGCACCTCGACGACGGCGAGCAGCTCCCCGTCGGGTGACCAGCGGCGCACCTGCCCGCCGCCCCACAGCGCCGTCCAGACGCAGCCCTCGTCGTCGACGGTGAGCCCGTCGGCGACGCCGTCGTCGGGATCGAACTCCTGGAGCACCCTGCCGTCGGTGAAGGCGCCCGTCCCCGGGTCGTAGGCGAAGGCGTGCACCACACCGGGGCCGGAGTCGGCCAGGTAGACGGTGCGGCCGTCGGGCGACCAGTCGATGCCGTTGGAGACCGTCAGCCCGTCGAGGACGGTGGTCACGGTGCCGTCGAGGTCCAGCCGGTACAGCGTCCCGGCGCCGGGCCGCTGGTCGAAGGCCATGGTGCCGGCGTAGAACCGGCCGGCCGGGTCGCAGGCCGCGTCGTTCATCCGGGTGCCGCCGTCGGCCTCGGTGCCACCCTCGCCGGTCAGGGCCAGCAGCACGCGGGCGGTGCCGTCGGCCGCGAGGTGGGTGAAGCCGCCGTCCGCGGCCAGCAGCCACCCGCCGTCCGCCGCCGGGACGACGGCACCGACGGTGTCCCCGCCGCGGTGCACACCCGTCTCGGTGAGGGCGCCGTCGGCCCCGATCGCGGCCCGCCGCACCAGCCCCGCGGCGATGTCCACCCACAGCAGTTCGCCGCGGCCCGAGTCCCAGGTCGGGCCCTCGCCGTGCTGGGCGGGGGGCAGGCCGAGGACGGGTGTGGCGGAGAGTCGCTGCACCCCTGCATCGTCCCGGCGCGACCCCCGGACTGCCCGCCGAGCGCCCGCCCCTGTCGCGTTGATCATGGGGTTCCTGCCGCCGGACACGCTGCTGGCGACGTGTCCCCCTGCAACGAGTCCATGGTCAACGGCAGAAGAGGGGACGGCGCAGCCGCCCCGGATGGCGGCATCGTGACCCGACACCCCACCGTCACACGGGCGGTCGATACTCACCGCGTGTCCGAAGCCACCGTCGACGTCGCCGACCTGCGCCACCACGGAGGGCTCGAGGCGGACGCCGCCGACGCCCCGCTGCGCGAGGACATCCGGCTGCTCGGCCGGGTGCTCGGGGAGGTGATCGGCGAGCAGTCGGGGGACGACGTCCTCGCGCTCGTCGAGGAAACCCGCGTGGAGGCCTTCCGGCTGCGCCGCTCCGAGGTCGACCGCACCGACGTCGCGGCCCGGCTCGGCGGCCTCGACGTCCGCGCGGCCAACCACGTCATCCGCGCGTTCAGCCACTTCTCGCTGCTGGCCAACCTCGCCGAGGACCTCCACCACGAGCGCCGCCGCCGCTTCCACCGCATCGAGGGCTCCCCGCCGCAGCAGGGCAGCCTGGCGGCCACCGTCGCGCTGCTCGACGCCGCGCACCTCGCCCCCGACGTCGTCGCCCGCGAGCTGGCGGGAGCCCTGGTCTCCCCGGTCGTCACCGCGCACCCGACCGAGGTGCGCCGCCGGACGATCTCCCGGGTGCAGCGGCAGATCACTGAGCTGATCCGCCGCCGCGACCGCTCCGCCCCCGGGGAGGCCGACGACCCGGCGTGGTCGGCAGAGCTGTACCGCGCGGTGCTCACCCTCTGGCAGACCGCGCTGCTGCGGTTGTCCCGGCTGCGGCTGGTCGACGAGATCGACGAGGCGCTGCGCTACTACGAGCTGTCGCTGTTCGAGGTCGTCCCCGCGATCAACGCCGAGCTGCGCCGGGCGCTGTGCGAGCGCTGGCCGTCGGCCGGGCTGGACCGGCCGGTGCTGCGGCCGGGCTCGTGGATCGGCGGCGACCGGGACGGCAACCCGTTCGTCACCGCCGACGCCGTCCACCGGGCCAGCACCCGGCAGGCGGAGACGGCGCTGGGCCACCACCTGTCCGAGCTGCTGGCGCTGCACGACGAGCTGTCGATGTCCGACCGGCTGATCACGCCGACGCCGGAGCTGGCGGCGCTGGTCGAGGCCTCCGGCGACGACTCGCCGTTCCGCGCCGACGAGCCCTACCGCCGCGCCCTCCACGGCATCCACGCGCGGCTGGCCGCCACCGCGCAGCGGGTGCTGGGCTCGATCCCCGGCCCCCCGCCGCACACCGCGCTCGAGCCCTACCCGGCACCCGACGGGCTGCTGGCCGACCTCGCCACGATCGACGCCTCGCTGCGCACGCACGGTGCGGGCGCACTGGCCGACGACCGGCTGGCCCGGCTGCGGGAGAGCGTGGAGGTCTTCGGCTTCCACCTGGCCGGCCTGGACATGCGGCAGAACTCCGCCGTCCACGAGGAGGTCGTCACCGAGCTGCTCGCCTGGGCCGGCGTCTCCCCCGACTACACCGCGCTGGACGAGCAGCAGCGGGTCGAGCTGCTGGTCGGGGAGCTGCGGATGCGCCGCCCGCTGGTGCGTCCCGACGCCGCGCTGTCCGACCTCGCCCGGGGCGAGATCGACGTGCTGCTCGCCGCGGCCGAGCAGGTCCGCGCGCTGGGCCCCGACGCCGTGCCGAACTACGTCATCAGCATGTGCGAGTCGGTCAGCGACGTCCTCGAGGTCGCCGTCCTGCTCAAGGAGGTCGGCCTGCTCGACCCCGACGGGGACGGCGGCCCCACCTGCCCGGTCGGCATCTCGCCGCTGTTCGAGACCATCGGCGACCTGCAGCGCGCCGCCGGGACGATGACCGCCGTCCTCGGCGAGCCGCTCTACCGGGCGCTGCTGCGCAACCGCGGGGACGTGCAAGAGGTCATGCTCGGTTACTCCGACAGCAACAAGGACGGCGGCTACCTCGCCGCCAACTGGGCGCTGTACCGGGCCGAGCTGGCGCTGGTCGAGGTCGCCCGCCGCGAGGGCGTCCGGCTGCGGCTGTTCCACGGCCGCGGCGGCACCGTCGGCCGCGGCGGCGGCCCGAGCTACGACGCCATCCGGGCCCAGCCGCCGGGCGCGGTGGCCGGCGCGCTGCGGATCACCGAGCAGGGCGAGGTCATCGCCGCGAAGTACGGCGAGCCCGACCGCGCCCGGCGCAACCTGGAGGCCATGGTCGCGGCCACGCTGGAGGCCACCCTGCTCGACACCGAGGGCCTGGGGGACGACGCCGAGCCCGCCTACGTGCTGCTCGACGACCTCGCCGCCCGCGCGCAGCAGGCCTACCGGGCGCTGGTCCACGAGACGCCGGGCTTCGTCGAGTGGTTCCGCGCTGCCACCCCGATCGGCGAGCTGTCCGAGCTCAACATCGGCAGCCGCCCGCCGTCGCGCAAGGCCGGGAGCTCCATCGCCGACCTGCGCGCCATCCCGTGGGTGTTCAGCTGGTCGCAGGCGCGGATCATGCTGCCCGGCTGGTACGGCACCGGGACGGCGCTGGAGTCCTGGGTCGATGGCTCACGCGACCGGCTGGCCCGGCTGCAGGAGCTGCACAGGCGCTGGCCGTGGTTGCGCACGATGCTGTCCAACATGGGCATGGTGCTGGCCAAGACCGACCTCGACCTGGCCGCCCGCTACGCCGAGCTGGTGCCCGACGAGCAGCTGCGGCACCGGGTGTTCGACCAGCTGACCGCCGAGCACGAGCGCAGCTGCCGGATGCTGCTCGCGGTCACCGGCGACGACCGCCTGCTGGCCGACAACCCCTCGCTGGCCCGCTCGATCCGCAACCGCTTCCCCTACCTGGAGCCGCTGCACCACCTGCAGGTGGAGATGCTCCGCCGGCGGCGCGGTGGTGACGACGACGAGCTGGTCCGCCGCAACATCCAGCTGACCATCAACGGCATCGCCACGGCCCTGCGCAACAGTGGCTGAGCCGCAGCTGGAGGAGCGGGCCGCGCCGGGCCCGCTCGACCTCCGGGTGGCCACCGGGTCCCGCGAGGTGCAGGCCGCGGCCCGGGCGCTCGACGTCGCACCGGCCGCCCTCGCCACCACGCTGGTCGACCCGGCCCTGCGGCTGCTCGTCGACCACGGGGGCGGGATCGCGCTGCTGCGCCGCGAGTGGGGCGCCGACGGGCACGCCGAGGCGGTGCTCCTGCGCCGCCGGGACGCGCGCGTCGACCAGCCCGCCGTCCTGGCCGTGGCCGCGTCCTGGGGCTGCGAGCGGGCGCGCGACGCGGCGACCGACGACGTCGTCCCCGTCCCGAGCCCGCCGGACGACGCACCGCTGGCCGACCGCTTCCTGCACGCCGCCGCGCTCGCCGCCACCCGGGTCGAGGTGGCCGTGGCGCTGGCCCGCGACGCCGGGCAGGACACCGTCAAGTCCGACGGCAGCCCGTCGCTGGGCGCCGACGAGGCCGCGCACCTGGCCGCCGCGCACGCCCTGCGGCGGCTGGGGGTGACCGTGCTGAGCGAGGAGCGCTCCGACCGGTCGGTCCCCGGCGACGAGCCGTGGGTGGTGCTCGACCCGCTCGACGGCACCGGCAACTACCGCGCCGGGCTGGCGCCGTGGGCGTTCTCCGCCGCGCTGGTCCGGGACGGCCGCCCGGTCGCCGGGCTGGTGGCCGATCTCTCCTCGGGCCGCCGCTGGTCCGGTGCGGGAGGGTCCGGGGCCCACCGCGACGGGGTGCCGCTGCGCCCGCGGGACGCCGGGACCGTCGTCGCGCCCACCGCGCCGTCCGGATCGGCCGTGCAGGTCCCGCGGACCGCGCGCCGGGTACGGGTCACCGGCTGCACCGCCGTCGACGTCTGCCTGGTCGCCGACGGCGCCGCGGGCGCCTGGCAGAACCTGGACCGCAGCGGCACGCACGTGCACGACGTCGCCGGCGGGCTGGCCGTGCTGGCCGCGGCCGGCGGGGTGGCGCTGACCCCGGACGGCGAGCCGCTGGTGCTGCGGCCGGACACCGGGACGCTGATCCGCTTCGTCGCCGCCGGCACCGGGGAGCGGGCGCGGGAGCTGCTGCGCGAGCTGACCTGACGATCCGGCCGCCCGGCCCCGGGCAGTCCGTGTCGCCGGTCGCGTCGATGCGCGAGTCCCGAGGAGTGCTAGGAGCCCATCGGCTCCATCTCGTGGACCAGGTCGTCGCCGGGAACGGTGAGGGCCGGGATCCCGTGGGGGGCCAGCCACAACCAGACGCCGAGGGTGAGGAGCACGACCGCCGTCCCGTAGTTCGCCACCCGGCGCCACGGCAGGGTCTTCTCGATGGCGATCAGCCCGGCGACGAAGGCCATCCAGGCGACACTCATGACGCCCAACGCGAACAGCGACGCCATGAGCGCCCAACAGCACCCGACGCACCAGGCACCGTGTCTCGCGCCCATCCGCAGCGCACCCCAGCGCCCGTCGCGCCAGGAGCCGAGGAGGAACCCGAGCGGGCTGCGGCACTTGCCGAGGCAGACGTCCTTGAGCGGGGTCAGCTCGTAGACCGCCGCGACGACGAGCGTGGCAGCTGCGACCCACCGGCCCGCACGGTCCCACGCGAGCACGTCGCCCGCGACCCTGTCCACGGCCGCCACAAGCGCGAAGGCGACGAGGCCCGCCCCTGCCCACGTGACCAGATAGCCCCCCACGAACAGCAGGGGCGACAGCGGTGACCGCTGCCTGGTCATGCGGGAGTACAGCGCCACCGTCGGCGCGACCGACGGGAACATCATCGCGGCCATCATCACGACCCAGACGCCGAGGAACCAGCCCAGCGCGCCCAGGCCGGTCCATGGGCCCTCGTCCATGCCCCGCATCTGGCGGGCGGTCCACCACCAGCCGACGCCGGCGAGGGTGAAGAGCGCGGCGACCAGCCCGAGCCGGGCCCGGACGGCGGCGAAGGCCGGCCGGAGACCACCGGTGTGCCGTTCCTGCGCCGCGACGCTCATCGGGTCAGGCGGCCCAGCGGAACTCGGCCGTGGAGAGGCCGGTCCTCCCCTCGTACCGGATGCCGAAGGCATCGATCCGCGAGCGCCGTGCCTCAGCCATCGTCAGGTTCGACCCGACGGGGTGGAACATGCCGTCGAACCGGACCGGCTGACCGTCCTCCTTGCCGAACGGCACGATGTCCTCGACCTCGAACTCGATCGCGTCCCCGACGCGGACGCTGTGCAGCAGCCCGTCGTCGGTCATCGTGATGGCGGCCCGCTCCACGCCGACGACCTCCCCCACGAGCGGAGCGAGCGCGGCCATCGGGCCGCCGAGCTGCCCACCGAAGACCTGGACCAGCTTGTCGAACTGCTCGTCCGACGCCTGCTCGTCGACGAACATGCCGAGTCGCCAGTTCCCGTCGGTCATCACCTTCGGGGTGTCGATGATCGTCACCACCCTGCGACCCCGGACGTCGGTGCCGTCGACCTCGCCCTGGCGGATGTCGAAGGCCAGCGTCGCCCGGCAGTAGTCGTAGGTGGCGCCGTGGTCGAACGAGAGGTTGCACGGGCACATCAGCTCGCACGAGCACGTCTCGGCGTAGCTGCCCCTGAGGTTCCATGCCATGGCCGGTTCCCTCCGCGAGGCGGCAAGTCTCCAACCGCGGACGGGACCGGTCAACCGGCTGGTCAGCGGTCAGCGCACCCGGGCGGCGGCGTCCTTCACGGCGGCCAGCAGCGACTCCCACTCGTGCAGCGTGGTCCGCGCCCGGCCGCGGGTGGCCCCGAGCGCGACCTCGGCGGCGTCGATGGCCCGCCAGTCCTCGAGCAGCACCGGGTCCGCGCCCCGCGCCCGCAGTGCGGTGACCAGGTCGTCGTCCCCGCTGCCGCCGGGGCGGACGACGCCGGCCGCGACGTCGGCCAGCAGCGTGGCCACCGTCTCGCGGGCGTCGTGCTTGTTGGTGCCCACGACCCCGGTGGGACCGCGCTTGATCCAGCCCGCGACGTACTCGCCGGGCGAGGGCTCCCCGCCGCGCAGCACCCGGCCGAGCTCGTTGGGCACCGTGCCGCGGCGCGGGTCCAGCGGCAGCTCGGGCAGCTCGCCGCCGCGGTAGCCGACCGAGCGGACCACCAGGTCGGCGGGCAGGACGGTCGTCTCGCCGGTGCCCGAGGCGCGGCCGTCGGCGTCGACGACGGTGCGCTCGACCTCCACGCCGGTCACCCGGTCCTCGCCGAGCAGGCGCACCGGGCGGGCGAAGAACCGCAGCGTCACGGTCGTCCGGCCCGGCTGCGCCGTGTGCTGCGCCCACTCGTGCAGCACCGCGAGGTTCCGGGACACCACCCGGTCGGCCGCCACGCGCTCCTCGGCGGCGGCGTCGAGCTCCAGGTCGGCCGGGTCGACGAGCACGTCGGCCTGCGCCAGCTCGCCGAGCTCGCGCAGCTCCTGGGTGGTGAAGGTGGCCTGCGCGGGCCCGCGGCGGCCCAGCACGGTGACCCGCTCGACCGGGGCGGCGGCGAGCGCGTCGAGGACGTGCTGCGGCATGTCCGTGGGCTCCAGCTCGGCCGGGGTGCGGGCCAGCACGCGGGCCACGTCGAGCGCCACGTTGCCGACGCCCACGACGACGACCGACCGGGCCCGTGCCAGCGCCGCCTCCACCGTCGCCCGGTCGGCGTCGGGGTGCCCGGTGTACCAGGCGACCAGGGCGGTGGCCGCCAGGCTGCCGGGCAGCTCCTCGCCGGGGATGGCCAGCTGCCGGTCCAGCGCGGCGCCGTAGGTGTAGACGACGGCGTCCACCGCGGCGTGCAGGTCGGCGCAGGAGAGGTCCCGGCCGATCTCGACGTTGCCGACGAAGCGCACCGCCGGGTGGTCCAGCGCGCGGTGCAGCGTGTCGCGGATGGCCCGCATCTTCGGGTGGTCCGGCGCGATGCCGTGCCGCACCAGGCCGAACGGGGTGGGCAGCCGGTCGATCAGGTCGACGGCGACCGGCACGTCCTGCTGCCGGGTCAGCGCCTCGGCGGTGTAGATGCCGGCCGGGCCGGCGCCGACGACGGCCACGCGCAGCCGCGCGGGGGAGGACGGGGGACCGGGGTCTTCGTCGACCGACACGACACCCATCCTGACCCGCGCGGGTGAGCGAGCACCAGCCTCGACGACGCCACGAGCGTGCGAGTGGCGGGGGCAGGCGGGTCCGGCAGGGGCGGCCGGGTCCCCGGTCACCGGCTCACGCCGCCTGGCAGACCGGGCACCAGTAGAGGTTGCGGCCGACCATCTCCTGGGTCTGCACCGGCGTCCCGCAGACCCGGCAGGGCAGCCCGGTGCGCCGGTAGACGTAGTGCGCGTCCTCCCGCCGGACGGCGCCGCCCCGGCGGTTTCGGTGCTCCGGGCGGGTGGTGACGATCCGGCCCATCCGGACGCCGGAGCGCATGAGCACGACGAGGTCCGACCACACGGCGGCCCACGTGGCGGCGTCGACGTGCCGGCCCGGGCGGAACGGTGAGACGGCGTGCCGGAAGAGGATCTCGGCGCGGTAGACGTTGCCCACCCCGGCCAGCACCGACTGGTCCATGAGCAGCGCGCCGATCGCGGTGCGGCTGCCGGCGATCCGCCGGTGGGCCACCGTGCCGTCGCTGCGCGGCCGCAGCGGGTCGGGGCCCAGACGGTCCAGGATGCGGTCGACCTCCGGCGCGGTGAGCACCTCGCAGACGGTGGCGCCGCGCAGGTCGGTCCACGCGCCGAGGCCGTCGGGGCCCTCGCCCTCCCAGCGCATCCGCAGCGCCCCGCGCGCGGGCGGCGGCGTCCCGGTGCCGGCGGTGTAGCTGCCGTAGAGGCCCAGGTGCACGTGCAGGGTGTCGGGGCCGAAGCAGGCGAACAGGTGCTTGCCGTAGGAGGTCACCTCGTCGAGCACCCGGCCGTCGAGCAGCGCCGCTCCGGCGGCGAAGCGGCCCTGCGGGCTGGTGACGTGCACGGGGCGGCCGGCGAAGGCGAGCGTCTGGTCCCGGGCCAGCCGGTTGAGCGTGTGTCCCTCAGGCACGGGCGGCTCGGCAGGTCATGTCCCCAGCTTCGCCCCCGGCCGGCGGCTCCGCCACGACGGCGCCGGACCCGGTCAGCGCCCGCGGACCTGCTGGTAGCGCTCCAGCGCCACCCGGCGCTCCTCGGCGTGGTCGACGACCGGCAACGGGTAGCCGTCCGGGACGCCGTCCGGCGCGAGCCACGGTTCGTGCACGAACCGGGCCGGGACGTCGCGCAGCTCGGGCACCCAGCGGCGCACGTAGTCGCCGTCGGGGTCGAACTCCCTGCCCTGCCGGGTGGGGTTGAAGACGCGGTGGTAGGGCGAGGCGTCGGTGCCGGTCCCGGCGACCCACTGCCAGCCGTGGTTGTTGCTGGCCAGGTCGCCGTCGACGAGGTGCTGCAGGAAGTAGCGGGCCCCGCGCCGCCAGTCGACGTGCAGGTCCTTGACCAGGAACGACGCCACGATCATCCGGACCCGGTTGTGCACGTAGGCCTCGCCGTGGAGCTGGCGCATCCCGGCGTCGACGATCGGGTAGCCGGTGCGGCCCCGCGCCCACGCCTCGAACCGCTCGTCGGCGTCCGGGCCGGTGTCGTAGGTCATCGCCCGCATACCCTCGTCCAGCGGCTCACGGGCGGACCCCGGGCGGTGCCACAGGACGTCGGCGTAGAAGTCCCGCCAGCACAGCTCGGTGCGGAAGCGCTCGGCGGCGTCGGAGTCGACGTCCTCCAGGTCGGCCAGCAGCGTGCGCGGGTGCACGCAGCCGTACTTCAGGTAGGCCGAGAGCCGGCTGGTGCCGTCGGTGCCCGGGGTGTTGCGGGTCCGCTCGTAGTCGTCGATCCGCTCCGCGCGGAAGCGCCGCCAGGCGTCGGACGCGGCCCCCTCGCCGGCCGGGGGCAGCCGGACGCCGTCCGGGTCGGGGGCCTCCGGCGGGTCCTCGGACCGGACGCCGGTGGCCCAGGGCACCGCACCGGGCCGCGGTGCGGGGGCGCGCCAGCCGTGCTCGCGCCAGGCACGGGAGAAGGGCGAGAAGACGCGGAACGGCGTCCCGTCGGACTTGGTGACCCGGCCCGGCGTCACCGCGTACGGCGAGCCGGTGCGCACGAACGGGACGTCGCCGAGGGCCCGCTCGACCGCCGCGTCGCGCTGCCGGCCGTAGACGCCGGTGTCGGCCGAGACGTGCACGCTGCCCGCCCCCACCTCGCGCACCAGCTCCGGGAGCACGCGCGCGGGGTCGCCGGAGCGCAGCACGAGGGCGCCGGCCACCTGCTCGCCGAGGTCGGCGAGGCAGTCGAGGAGGAACTGCCGCCGGGGCACTCCGGAGGGACCCCACAGCCGGGGGTCGAACACGAACACCGGGAGGACGGCGCCGTCGGGACCGGCGGCCTCGACGGCGTCCACCAGGGCCGGGTGGTCGGCGAGCCTCAGGTCGCGGCGGAACCAGAGCAGCGCGGTGGGCACCCCCGCGAGCGTAGGCAGCCCTCGGGGGCCGCGCAGGTCAGGCGGCCGAGCGGGTCAGCGGGCGGCGGTCGCCAGGCCGAAGTGCGGGCGGTCGGCCTCGGCGACGAGGTCGACGTACTCCGGGTGCTGCTGGATGTAGTGGCGCACGAACGAGCAGTAGGGCAGCACGGTCAGCCCGCGCTCACGGGCGGCGGCGAGCACTCCGGCGACGAGCGCCGAGCCGATGCCGCGGCCGCCGACGGAGGGGTCGACCTCGGTGTGCGGCAGCGCCATGCTGCCGTTCTCGACGTGGTAGCTGGCCAGGCCGACGACACGGTCGCCGAGCCTGATCTCGAAGCGCCCCCGGTCCGGGACGTCGACCACGCTCGTCTCCATGCTGGGTGTTCCCCCTCCGCTCGTCCTCGGCGCCGTTGCCGGGACTCGACATGCGTGTGGAGACGGTAACGCCTCGCAGCCCGGAGAGTGCCGGCCGACGGGGGCATGTCGCCCCTGCGGGCGACACGCCGCCGGCTGGGTAGGGGCCCGGCATGCCCTTCTCCTTCCGCTTCACCAAGCGCCTCGG
Organism: Geodermatophilus sp. SYSU D01176; assembly: GCF_054050015.1. Taxonomy (NCBI): domain Bacteria; kingdom Bacillati; phylum Actinomycetota; class Actinomycetes; order Geodermatophilales; family Geodermatophilaceae; genus Geodermatophilus; species Geodermatophilus sp. SYSU D01176. The sequence goes on from NZ_JBJGYN010000055.1 coordinate 19,696, forward strand.
TCCGCTCCACCTGAACGTCGGCCGGCGGGGCTTGTCGCCGAGCTTCCACGTCGGTCCGGTCGGCTACAGCCCCCGTGGACGCCGCTGGTCGGTGCGGCTGCCCGGGCCGTTCCGGTACGTCTGGTCGCGCCGCCGCTGAGCGGGCTCAGGGGCGGGGGTTGGTCCGGGTCCAGCCGCGCTCGTCGCGCCGTCCGCCCAGACCCGCCCGGCAGCGGCGGCACACCTCCTGCACCTCCTCGGCGTGGCGGCCGGACTCCGGCTGGACGTCGGCCCAGCTGACGTGCGGGAACCGGGCCAGCCGCGACCTGCTCAGCGAGAGGCCGCAGACCGTCTCGTTGCGACCGCGCTCCCAGGCGTGCACCTCGCCTGCGGGATAGCGGATGCCGTCGTCGGGGTCGACCCACTGGCCGGCGGCCGCGACCGCCGCGTTGCGGAGTGCCATGGCGGACCCCTACCCGCATCCGTCGTCCGGGTCGCTCAGCCGGCGGGCCGGTCCGCGGCCGCCCGGCCGGGCAGGGACCGGCCGAGCACCAGCGCGCCGACCCCGGACAGCACGACGGCCAGCAGGGCGACCCGCAGGCTGGTCGCGTCGGCCAGGGCGCCGACGAGCGGCGGTGACAGCAGGAAGCCGATCCGCAGCAGCAAGTTGACCGCCGTCAGGCCCGTCCCGTGCGGGAGCCCGGGCAGCTCGTCGGCGGCGTGGTAGACGGCCGGGATGAGCGTGGCGACGCCGAGCCCGGCGAGCGCGAACCCGAGCAGGGTGGTGGGCACCGACGGCAGCGCCAGGGCCAGGCCCATCCCCGCGGCGGTCAGCGCGCCGCCGGCCCGCGCCACGCGGCGCTGGCCGAACCGGTCGACCACGCGGTCGCCGGTCAGCCGCCCGACGGTCATCGCCACCGACAGCGCGACGAACCCCAGCCCCGCGGTCGCCGCCCCGGCGTCGAGCTCGGTGCGCAGGTAGAGCGCGCTCCACGAGGCGCCGGCGTCCTCCACGAAGGCGCCGCACGCGGCGAGCACGCCGAGCACCGCCAGCGCCGGGACGGCGGCCCGCCGGCGCGGGCGCTCTCGCGGCACCCCCCCGGCGACCGGCTCGGGCTCGTCCCGACCGGGGAGCACCGCGCGGGAGGTGACCAGCGCGACGGCGCCGAAGACGACGGCCGAGCCGCCGAGCTGGGCGGCCAGCGGCACACCCAACCCCGCCGCGGCCGAGCCGAGCAGCCCGCCGGCGACCGCGCCCACGCTCCAGAGGCCGTGGAAGGCGTTGAGGATCGAACGCTGGTAGAGCCGCTGCACCCGCAGCCCGTGCGCGTTCTGGGCGACGTCGACGATCGCGTCCAGCGCGCCGAGGAGCAGCAGCGCCGCGGCCAGGCCGAACCAGTTGGGCGCCAGCGACGCCGTCCACACCGTGACGCCGAGCAGCACCAGGCCGTAGGAGGCGACCCGGCCGGAGCCGAACCGGCGGATCAGCGCCGCCGACGACAGCCCGGCCAGCAGGGCGCCCAGGGGGAGGGCCGCCAGCGCCGTGCCGAGTGCGGTGCTGCTCAGCCCCAGCTGCGCCTTGACCTCCGGCAGCCGGGGCACCAGGCCGGCGTAGAACACGGCGTTGAGGAAGAAGCAGGTGGCGACTGCGGTGCGGGCACGGCGCAGGCGTGCGGCGTCGAGCGTGGTGGTGTCCACGGTGTCCTCGGGGCGGGGGGTGGGCGAGCGGTCAGCCGGCGAGCCGGGAGAGGGCGGAGCGGATCTGGGCGGCGTCCATCGGGTCGGTGGACAGCGCGCTGTGCAGCACCAGTCCCTCCACCAGCGCGTCGACCTCGCGGGCGGTCACCGGGTCCAGGTGGCGCTCGAGGCTGCGGCGGCTGCGGGACATCCAGTCCTGGGTGACCGCGCGCAGCGCCGGGTTGCGGGCCGCGGCGACGTAGAGCTCGACGGCGAGCACCAGGTCCCGGGTGGACCCGAGCAGGTCGCCGGTCAGGTGCTCGACCAGCGCCTCCAGGGCCGCGGCCCGGTCCGGCGCGGCCCGTATGCGCTCGTCGAAGCGCTCGGCGACGGTGTCGACGTGCCGGGTGAACGCCGCGGCGAGCAGCTCGGTCAGCGAGGCGAAGTGGTAGGTCAGCGACCCCAGCGGGACGTCGGCGGCGCGGGCGATCGCCCGGTGCGTGGTGGCGGCGACGCCCTGCTCGGCGATCACGTCGAGCGCGGTGTCCAGCAGCCGGTCGCGCCGTCCCGGGTCGTGCCGGCGGGCCCGCCGCGGCGGGGCCGAGGTCACCGGCCGGGCCCGTCCAGGGTGCGGACGACCCGGGCGGGGTTGCCCACGGCGACCACGTTCGCCGCCAGGTCCCGGGTGACCACGGCCCCGGCGCCGACGACGGTGTTCTCGCCGATGGTCACGCCGGGCAGCACGATCGCCCCGCCGCCGAGCCAGACGTTGTCGCCGATGGTGATCGGCTCGGCCGCCTCCCACTTGTCCCGCCGTGGCTCCGGCTCGACCGGGTGGGTCGGGGTGAGCAGCTGGACGTTGGGCCCGATCTGGACGTCGTCCCCGATGGTGATCGGCGCGACGTCCAGGGCGACCAGGCCGAAGTTCGCGAAGCAGCGGGCGCCGATGCGGAGGTGGCTGCCGTAGTCGACGTGGAAGGGCGGCCGGATCTCGGTGCCCTCGCCGACGGCGCCGAGCAGCTCCTCGAGCAGCCGGCGGCGCAGCGGACCCTGGCGCACCGTCGTCGCGTTGTAGGCGCCGGCCAGGTCCAGCGCGCGGGTGCTGGCCTCGGCGAGCTCGGGGTCGTCGGCGACGTAGAGGTCGCCGGCGAGCATCCGCTCGCGCATGGTCCGGGAGTCGGCGACGTCGTCGCGGAGGCTCATAGGAACAACTGTACACATCGGCTGGGTGTGGGTGCGGGGTGCTGCTCGTCACGGCGGGGCTCAGCGGTTGCCGGCGACGGCGTCCAGAGCGGCGACGACGTCGTGCGGGCAGGAGAAGCCGGCCCGGTGCTCCGCGTCGAAGTCGGCGTCCGCGAGCAGCGTCCGGGCCCGGTGCTCAGCGCGGTCGACGTCGAGGCGCTCCAGCCGGGACGCCGGCCGCTGCCGCAGGGCGCGCCACCACCGGGCTGCACCGAGCAGCCGGGCGGCGGCAACGGCGTCCCCGCGGGCGGCGGCGACGCAGGCCAGCCCCTCCAGGGCGGCGGCGTGCCCGGGAGCGGTCTGCCACGCCCGGCGGTGGGAGAACTCGGCGCTGGCCAGGTCCCCGTCGGCCTCGGCGAGGTGGCCCAGGCCGACCAGGGCGGTGGCGGTCCACTCCGGCTCGTTGCGCCCGGCCAGCAGCTGCTGCGCGCGGGTGAGGTGGGCCCGGGCCGCGACCGGGTCGCCGCGCTGGCGGGCCAGCAGCCCTTCCCCCACCGCGGCCCGGGGGTTGCCCTCGGCGCCGAGCTGCCGGGCGACGGCGTGGGACTCGGCGAACAGCCGCGCGGCGCGATCGGGATCGCCGAGGAGCAGGGTGACGTGGCCGGCGCCGGCGAGGACGTACTGGATGGTGTTGGCCGGCCCGACCTCGGCTCCGCTGGTCAGCGCCCCCTCGTACATGTCCAGCGCCTCGGGCAGCTGCCCGGCGCGGTGCAGGGCGATGCCGAGGTGGAACTGGATGGCCGAGACGCCCCACTGGTCGCCGAGCGCGCGGAAGGCCGCCAGCGCGCGTCCGCCGACGGCGGTGGCCGCGGGCAGGTCGCCGGCAGCGGCGTGCAGCTCCATGCGCACGAAGTCCACCAGCGCGCCGCACCAGGCGTCCCCGGCCCGGCCGAACACCCGGGCGTCCCGCTCGAGCCCGGTGGCCGCCGGTGCCGGGTCGTCGGCGCCGATGGCCTCCACGGCGAGCAGGGTGTCCGACAGCGCGGCGCGGAACTCGTCGCCCAGGTCGGTGAACAGCGCGCGGCTCTGCGCGGCCGCGTCGGCGCACTCGGGATCGGGGTGGACGATGCAGGCGCCCGGGCGGGCGGCGACGGCCAGCGACTGCAGCGCCCGCGCCCGCGCCTCGAGCGAGCCACCCGGTGTGGCCGCGAGCACCGAGGCAACCCGTCGACCGCCGTCGGGACGGGTGGCGAAGTACCAGTACCAGCCCAGCGGGGCCACCAGCCGGAGCCCGGCATCGGGGTCCTCGGCGGCGTGCTCGGTGCACCAGGCGAGCGCGGCGTCGACGTCGTCGCGCTCGACCGCCAGCCGCGGCAGCCAGTACGCCTGCCCGGCACCGCGCAGGTCGGCCTCGGCGCGGTCGGCCAGCCCGGTGAGGTGGGCGACGTGCGCCCGGGCCACACGGTCGGCCTCGCCGGACTCGGCCAGCCGCTCGGCGGCGTACTCCCGGATGGTCTCCAGCAGGTGGTACCGCGGACCGGCGCCGGCACCGGCCGGCGAGCGGTCGACCACGACCAGGGACCGGTCGACCAGCCGGCCGAGCAGGTCGACGACGGCGGACGGGGTCAGCGGCTCGCCGCCCGCGACGGCCTGCACCGCCTCCAGTGTCCAGCCGCCGCGGAACACCGACAGCCGGCCCAGCAGCACCCGCTCGGGCTCGGTCAGCAGCCGGTAGCTCCAGTCGACGGTGGCGCGCAGGGTGCGCTGGCGCGCTTCGGCGGTCCGCGGACCGGTGGTGAGCAGAGTGAACCGGTCGCCCATCCGCCGGGCGAGCTGGTCGACCGGCAGCGCGGCGACCCGGGCGGCGGCGAGCTCGATGGCCAGCGGGATCCCGTCGAGGTGCCGGCAGACCTCGGCGACCGCGGTCGCGTCGTCCGGCCGCAGGGCGAAGTCCGGGAGCGCCGCGCGGGCCCGGTCGACGAACAGCTGCACGGCCGCGCTGGCCACCACGTCGCCGGCAGCCGCCGCGCCGGCGGGGACCGGCAGCGGGTCCAGGGCGCACTGGACCTCGCCGCGGGCGGCCAGCGGCTCGCGGCTGGTGGCCAGCACCCGCACGGCCGGGCAGGACTCCAGCAGCCGCTCGGCCAGCAGCGCGCACGCGTCGGCGAGGTGCTCGCAGTTGTCCAGCACCAGCAGCGTCGCGCGGTCGCGGAGGTGGCCGAGCAGTTGGTCCTCGGCGGTCGCGGTCGGCACGTCCCGGATGCCCAGCGCGGCCAGCGCGGCGTGCGGCACGCCCGCCGGGTCGGTGACGCCGGCGAGCCGGACCAACCCGACGCCGTCGCCGGAGCCGGCCGCGGCGGCGCGCGCGGCCTCCACCGCGAGGCTGGTCTTCCCCACGCCGCCGGGGCCGGTGACCGTCACCAGCCGGGAGGCGCGGAGCAGCGCCACCAGCCGGCGCAGGTCGGCGTCGCGGCCGAGGAAGGAGGTCAGCCGGGGCGGCAACCGAGGTGGCGGTGCCGGCGACGGCGGCGCCTCGGGGGGTGCGGCCCGGGCCGGAGCGCCGAGGTCGGGATCCTGCTGCAGCACCGCCTCCTGCAGGCTTCGGAGTTCGGCGCCCGGCGCCAGGCCGAGCTCGGCGTCGAGCACCGCGCGGGCCCGCTGGTAGGCCGCCAGCGCGTCGGCCTGCCGTCCGGACCGGTACAGCGCGAGCATCAGCCGGGCGTGCAGCCGCTCGCGCAGCGGATGGGCGGCGGTGAGCGACTCCAGCTCGGCGAGCACCTCGGTGTGCCGGCCGGCGGCGAGCTCCAGGTCGACGAGCTCCTCCCGGGCCGCCAGCTGCAGCTCGGTGAGCCGGGCCGCCTCCGGTGCGGCCCAGCGGGCGTCGGGGAACTCCGCCAGCGGGGTGCCGCGCCACAGGCCCAGCGCCTCCCGGTAGCGCCGGGTGGCACGCTCGGGGTCGGTGCCGGCGGCCGCGCGGGCCTCGGCGACCAGGTCGGCGAGGCGCAGCGCGTCCACCTGCCGCGGGTCGACGTCGAGCACGTACCCGGGCGGCCGCGTGACCAGCGCGTCGGCGATCCCGGCGGCGGCCAGGGCGCGGCGCAGCTTGGACACCCGAACCTGCAGCGCGTTGCCCGGGTTCGCCGGCAGCTCCTCACCCCACAGGGCGTCCACCAGGGCCGGGACGGCGACCACCCGGCCGGCGGAGAGGGCCAGCAGCGCGAGCAGCTCCCGCTCGCCGCCCCCGGGCAGCGGCCGCGGCTGCCCGTCGACGACGACCTCGACCGGCCCCAGGACGCGGATCTGCATGCGCCGCCCTCCCCGGAGCCCGTCCGTCGAGTCGGCCGATTGTCGGCCGCGCGGCACCCCCGCACAACGAGCCCGCGTCCGGCCGGGCGCCCCGCGGTCAGCGGCCGGACAGCGAACGGACAGCGCACCCCGGGACGGTCGGCGCTGACCGGACCCGCACAGGAGGCGCCATGATCTCGGTCCACGTGCCGGCGATGACCTCGCGGCGCGACGTGCGGGCGATCAGCGCCCGGATCAGCGACGTCCCGGGCGTGCAGACCCTCCAGGCCGACCTGGCCGACCGCACCGTGCGGGTGACCGGACCGGCCGACCCCGCCGCGGTCACCGCCGCCATCGGCGCCGCCGGCTTCCTCGTCGACCGGGCCGCCGACCCCCTCGACGGCCCCCCGCTGCCCGGCACGACTCCTCCCGGAGGACCCACCGTGGACACCTTCTACGCCACCGACACCACCGGTCTGCCCGAGGCCACCCGCCCCGAGATCCTCGAGCTCGCCGACGGCGACGAGCTGCAGCTGCGGATCGCCCCGGTCGCCAAGCGGCTGGGCGACGCCACGGTGCGCATGCTCGCCTACGACGGCTCCGTCCCCGGCCCCACCCTGCGGGTCCGGCAGGGCACGCAGGTCACCGTCCACGTCACCAACGACACCGACGTCGAGACCACCGTGCACTGGCACGGCCTGCGGCTGGAGAACCGCTACGACGGCGTGCCCGGTGAGACCCAGGCGCCGATCCCGCCCGGCGGGCACTTCACCTACCGCCTGCCCTTCGTCGACGCCGGCGCGTACTGGTTCCACCCGCACGTCCGGGAGGACCTGCAGCAGGAACTGGGCCTGTACGGCACCATCCTGGTCGACCCGGCCGAGCCGGACTACTGGCCACCAGCGCACCGCGACGTCGTCCTCACCCTGGACGACGTGCTGCTCGAGGACGGCGCGATCGCCCCGTTCAGCCGGACCGAGACCGACTACGCGGCGATGGGTCGCTACGGCAACGTGCTGCTCGTCGCGGGCGAGACCGACCTGGCGCTGACCGCACGGACCGGCGAGGTGGTGCGGTTCTGGTTGACGAACACCGCCAACAGCCGGGTCTTCCGCGTCGTCCTGCCCGGCGCGCGGATGAAGCTGGTCGGCGGCGACAACGGCCGCGTCGAGCGCGAGCAGTTCGTGGACGACGTCGTCCTCGCCCCCTCGGAGCGGGCCGTGGTCGACGTGCTGTTCGACCGGCCGGGCGAGCTCGTCCTGGAGCACCGCACCCCGCGGCGCACCTCCCGGCTGGCGTCGATCACCGTGGTTGACGAGGAGGCGCGGCCGTCGCTGCGCGAGGCGTTCGAGGTTCTGCGCACGGCGCCGGAGCTGACCGCCGAGCGGCAGCAGCTGGAGCCGTGGCTGGCCGCCGAACCGGACAAGGTCCTCGCCATCGTCGCCGAGATGGACGACCCCGCCACGGCCGCGGCGGGTGAGCCGGCGTCCTACGCCTGCCCGATGCACCCCGACGTGGTCAGCGACCGGCCCGGCCGGTGCCCGAAGTGCGGCATGAAGCTGCTGGCGACCTCGTCGGGCGGCGCCGCCGGCCACCACGGCGCCATGGGCCATGACACGGGCCATGACACGGGCCATGACACGGGCCATGACACGGGCCATGACACGGGCCATGACATGGGCCACGGCATGGGCCACGGCATGGGCCACGACAGGGGCCATGGCGACATGGGCCACGGCGACACGGCCCACGGGTCCGGCACCGCCGACGGCATCGAGTGGGAGGACGACATGGCCGAGGTCAACCGGCAGACCACCGCGGCCACCATGCGCTGGCAGCTGCTCGACCGCACCGACGGCGGGAACGCCCCGCCGGCCGACTGGCGGTTCACCGTGGGGGAGCGGGTGAAGATCCGGCTGGTCAACGAGATGGACTCCGACCACCCAATGCACCACCCGTTCCACGTGCACGGGGCCGGCCGCTTCCTCGTGCTCGCCCGCGACCGCGTGCCCGAGCCCAACCTGGTGTGGAAGGACACCGTCCTGGTGCGCACGGGCCAGACCGTCGACATCCTGCTCGAGCTCTCCACGCCCGGGATCTGGATGGCGCACTGCCACATCGCCGAGCACATGCACAGCGGGATGATGTTCAGCTTCACCGTCGCGGCCGGAGCGACCCGGTGACCGCGCCCGACGGCCCGGCCGTCGAGCCGCTGGACGTCGCCGTGGTCGGTGGCGGCCAGGCCGGCCTGGCC